>JAEEKN010000252.1 GCA_016282435.1 Lachnospiraceae bacterium
ACTTTACCTCAACGGAGAAAAAATAGAGGGTAACAGACTTGACGGCAAACTTTTGAAAGAAAAGAATGAAGTAAAAGTTGTAATGGGATAAAATATATCAATAGTATACTTAGGACGGGCTTCTGTGATTGACCAAACAGAAGCCTGTTTTAGATTTATTGTTTTACCTATTTACCAATGCGATAGTTTATCTGTTTATCAATGCGCCGATTTACCCTTTTATCACTATATCAGTTTACCGTTTTACCATAGTAAAATCAAGGCTTTCCGAAGTTTATCATAAAACGATATTACATTTATTATCGGTATACAATTAGTATATTTTTTTTAAAAACAATACAAAAAAGACTTGATATTTTACGGATAATATACTAATATTACTACTTAGGGTATTGCTTTACGCGCATTGCGTTGGTTTAATACTTTAATACACTACAATATGAAAGAAGGGAAATTTCTATGAAGAAAGTACTAAGTGTTTTACTTGTACTTGCTATGGTAGCTTCTCTTGCTGCATGCTCAAAGTCAGAGCCTACAGATAACAAGACTACACCTGCTACCACAGACACACCCGCTACTACAGATGCGCCGGCTACTACTGATACGCCTGCGACAACTGACAAACCTGAGCCTACAGACGAAGCTACACCTGAGGTTACTGCTGAGCCCACCCCTGAGCTTCCTTGGGACGGAGCTTACATCGAGAGAGATGACTTCCGTGCTTATACAGCTCATGATCTCGAAGCAGTATTCGGTGCTATCGAGGATCAGCTCGAGGATGCTGAATACGATGCTGTTAAGACAATAATTGATGACGGCGTAGCTGCTATCAATGCTGCACAGACAGTAGAGGACATCGAAAAAGCTTACGATGATTCGTTCACAGCAATTCTTAATGCTATTCCCAAGGCTGACGGCCTTTTCACTTACAAGAAGGAAAGCAACGCTGAGAGAACAAATATCCTTGGTATCTTAGAGCAGTATGCAGTATCAAAGGGTATTACAGGTATCTCACTTTTCGAAAACGGTTCTTACAATATGTACAACGAGCGTATAACACTCGGTACTGAGAACTATATCGTTGGTTATGGTTTCGGTACTCTTGCTGAGGGTTCTGTCAATGCAGACCTTGAGGCTGAGACAAACGACGCTTGGAAGAGATATTATCATACATATGAGTCAAGCGATCCCGGTACTCTGAACTACCTCAACGATCAGGGTTCACAGGTAGGAGATCTTTACACATATATCG
Source organism: Lachnospiraceae bacterium (assembly GCA_016282435.1). Taxonomy (GTDB): domain Bacteria; phylum Bacillota; class Clostridia; order Lachnospirales; family Lachnospiraceae; genus RUG11977. Next base: position 1,253 of record JAEEKN010000252.1, read on the forward strand.
CTGCATCATACACTACCAACTTCATGAACGCTACCAAAGACGGTTATGACTGGGTTCCTGAACTTGCAAAAGAGAAGCCCCAGCCCGTAAACGATGAAGACGGTGACGGAATGTGTACAACCTGGCGTATGGAAGTCAGAACAGGTGCTGACGGCCTTAAATACAAGACAGGTTCAGAAATGGCTGATCGTAAGGCATTCGACGGAAGAGAAGTAGCTCTTGAAGATTATATTACACCTTACAAGCTTCTTCTTACACAGAGCAACGAACTTTACCGTGGTTCTGAATTAGCTAACCAGACAGGTGATTCAGCATTCGTAGGCGCTAAAGAATTCTTCGACGGAACAGCTGACGGTTTCAAAGAGGATCTTTGGAACAATGTAGGACTTAAGGTATATGAAGAGAACGGCAAGAACTATTTTGAATTCACATTCGCAGGAGAGCAGACACAGTTCTATGCTATGTACTATATCTCATCAAGCCTTTACATGCCCGTTCCTCAGGATTTCCTGGATCTTGTAACAGTTAAGAACTATTTAGGTTTCTCAGCTGATGGCAAGCAGAGCCCTGTAGATAACTCATTATCACTTGGTGCATACTATGTTGAAAGATATGATACAGATCAGCAGATCGTATATGCAAAGAATCCTTATTATGTATTTGCTGATACAAAGTATTCAATCCCCGGAATCTATGTAAAGATCTTCCCTGCTGCAGAGAACGATCCTACAGCAGTTATCAAGGAATTCCTTGCAGGCCATTTTGATGCTTGTTCAATTCCTCAGGATTATTTAAATCAGTACAAGAACGATCCCAGAACACGTTCTACCACAGGTGATTCAAACTTCAAGCTTAATGTAAATGCTTGTGATGAGAAGACTTGGGAATACCTCTTTGGTGAGGATGGTGTCGTAACAAAGACAGATAAGGCTCAGTACTGGACTGTAAAGCCCGCACTTGGCAATGCACACTTCAGAAAAGCTTTAAGCCTTTCAATCAACAGACAGCAGTTTGCTGATGCACGTGGTTCTATCGGTTCAGTAGACTACTTATCAAGCAACTATATGTCAGATCCTGAGAACGGTCTTTCATATGCTACAACAGATGCTCATAAGAAGGCTGTAAGTCAGCTTCTTGAAGATACTGACGGATACGGATATTCATTAGAGCTTGCTCGTGATTACTTCAGAATGGCTCTTACCGAACTTGAGAAGTCAGGCGCTTACAAGCCCGGAACAAAGGAAGCTCCTACAGAGATCGATATCGAGATTGCATGGATGCGTCCCGCACAGGAAGAGCAGTATCACAAAGAGATCAAGAACTACATGGAAGAAGCATTTAACGATGACAGCGTATGCGGCGGCGTATACAAGTTAAACGTTAACTTCTGGGTAGGCGCTGACTGGTCAGATGTTTACTACAACAAGATGATGGTTGGTCAGTTCGACTTAGGATTTGGTTCAATTACAGGTAACTCACTCGATCCTATCGGATTTTTAAACGTTCTTTCAAGCGATCAGGAAATCTCACATAACTTCACTCTTAACTGGGGTGTAGATACCAATGATCCTGATGTATACCCTCTCGTTTATGATGGAAAGAGATGGTCATTCGACGCTCTTTACAATGCAGTAAACGGACAGGCTATCGCAAGCAACGGACAGAACAAAGTAGTAGTTTCTGCAGATTATACCGCAATTACAAAGAATGAGGACGGAACTTATACAGGTTCACTTAAGTTAACACCTGCACTTCCCGACATCACAGTTATCACACCTCAGAAGGTTGTATGCTGCAACTATGACAGATACAACAACGGTGACGGTAACTATGTAGAGAAGGAAGTAGAGTTCACTTCAGAGACAGCTGACGGAAGCATAGTGATCACATTCACAGTTCCCGTTGAGATCGTAGATGAATTCACCAAGGGCGAAGGACTTCCCGAGACACCTACCGGTGCTACAGGATTCGACTTCTACTATGGTCTTGAATTCAACGGAGGCTCAGAAGATACATACTACTCAACAGAGGATGTATTTGTTATCGAATAATGCATTATAATCAAAAACTACAGTAAGTAAACCAAAGGCGGAAAGGCGATTTCCTTCGCCTCTCCGCCTGTTTTTCAAGTCTATGGAAGGTTTGGGTTAATAGTTTATGGGCAAATATGTTATAAAACGTATAGTGCTTGCATTTATTACGGCTTTTATTATTCTGTCAGCCACATTTATACTTATAAAGCTCCTCCCGTTTGAGAGGCCTATCGGTGACGATTCCAAACAGATACCGTATTTTGACAGACAGTATAACCTTGGATTCGTTTATCGTTTTGATGCGCCCTCCGATGATTACGGCGAGCTTCTCTACAAATCCCCTACGGTAAAAGGTAAAACTTCATATTATTACATGGTACCTATCATGACCCAGTATACCAACTGGTTGAGGAATATCTTTACCGAATGGGACTGGGGTGACAGTAAAACATTGCAGCCGAATGTAAAAGCATCGGTTATCCTTCTAAAGAGAATCCCATACACTATTAAGCTGAATCTTGTTTCGGTTATTTTTTCCGTACCGCTCGGAATATTACTTGGAATACTTGCGGCACTGAAGAAGAATACATGGGTTGACCATACCATATCCACTATGGTCATGATATTCATATCCATACCAAGCTTTGTTCTTATCACTTTCGTATTAAAGATTTTTGCATACGACCTCGGATGGTTACCGTCTACTTGGCCTACGGATACGGCTCCTTTTGGCATGAAGGTTCAGGGTTATATCATACCTGTATTCAGTCTTTCCTTCGGATCGATATGCGGTTACTGCCGTTATGTACGTTCTGAGCTTTGTGATGTTTTGGAGAGCGATTACCTGCTTCTCGCCAGAACCAAAGGTCTTACCAGACGTCAGGCTATTAACCGTCATGCATTAAAGAATGCCATGGTTCCTATATTCCCTTCTATACTTGCAGAATTCATAGGTCTTCTCGGTGGTTCCATGATCCTTGAAGAAATGTACGGTATTCCGGGAACAGGAAAACTTTTCGTTATGGCTCTTCGAGCAAAGGATTATGATATACTGTTCGTAGATATGACGATATACACTATCATAGGACTGCTGGCAGGAATCGTACTGGATCTTTCATACGGTTTCATTGATCCTAGAATAAGAATGGGGGCGAAGAAATAATGTCTGAATATAATAAAGATTATGAATTTCAAGCTGATGACTTCGTCTTCGTCCAGAATAATAAGAAGATTACGGATAAAAAGCTTGATACAAAGCCTACCACATTCTTTAAGGATGCGTTAAAGAGATTTAAGAAGAATAAATCTTCAGTAGTGGGAGCTGTCATTCTTACTATACTTGTAGCCCTGGCTATCTTTGTACCCATCATTTCACCCTATGATATCGATACGGTAAAGACTGCCGAAAAATTCCTGCCGCCCAAGCTTTTTGAGGCCGGAACAGGTTTCTGGGACGGAACCACTTCTAAAGAACACGTAATATATGACTCGGAAAACGGTGTACCCGCTGTATCTGAAAAGTATACTGTGGCAGCACTGAAACAGAGTCTTGTAAGTATTGAGATAGAGCCTGAAGTCACCTATATCGATACATATAATAAATACGGTACCGGTGGAGTGATAGTAGCCGCTACCGATGCAAAAGTAGATAATAAAGATATCTTCCTGAGTTCAAAGCCGATAGAGTTTACCGATAAGGGTAAATATACTCTGGATATCTTATTTGACAATGAAGAAAACTTCGGTGAAGGTAAGCTCGGTGAATACAGAGTATATCTGAAGTCAGGAGACAGGGAAGAAGACATACTGATGATCCGTGATTTCAGTCATGATTACAGTCCCATCTCTTTTGATATCAGCGAAGCTATGAAGGAAGCTAGACTCAAGTCCACTTCTGCCAGCATAGTTTTTGATGTAAAGTCATCATCGTCAGCTATTCAGTACATCCTGATAAAGAGCCTGAAGCTCTCCGGCGGAGACAGAGCAAAGAATCTGGATGTCCTGGAGCAGGTATCTTTTGACAATCCTACAGAGATGATAGGCGTTACGGATCTGGCGAGCTACGAATACTGGTCATGTTCGGGACGTAAGGGTATACACAATTCCGAAGTCAGATACTGTGACTATGTAATGGACGAGTATATGCTGGTATACGGTAATGCCGATGCCGTAACATATTCTGCTACGGAGCTTAATTCGTGGATTGAAAAAGGCTGGTGTATGTACAACTACAAAGTAGGTCCCGAATCATTCGAAAAGCTGAGCAACGAATGTCCTATAGATGTAGTGGATTCACAGCAGGTTCTCTCTGTAACAAAGAAGCTTTCAAGTATCACCGGACGTGGCTGGGGATATCATAAGCTCGGATATGAAAGCATGCCCAAATACATCATGGGAACAGATGCTTCCGGTATAGACGTATTTAAGCGTGCGTTTGCAGGTTTCAGAACTTCACTCATCCTGAGTGTTATCGTATTCGTGATCTGTTTCTCATTCGGTCTTGTATGGGGTTCGATATCAGGTTATTTCGGAGGCACTACAGACCTTGTCATGGAACGTATCACTGATGTACTCAGTAACATTCCGTTCATGGTAGTTATAACACTTTTGAGACTGCATTTCGGCGCTACGTTCTTCGTATTTGCGCTGGCTCTGTGCCTGCAGGCATGGATAGGTACTGCATCACGTACCAGATCACAGTTCTACCGCTTTAAGGGCAGGGAATATGTTCTGGCATCACGTACACTGGGATCTTCGGATGCAAGACTGATATTCAAGCATATCCTTCCGAACTCTCTGGGAACCATCGTTACATACAGCGTACTGCTGATCCCCGGAATCATTGCTTCGGAGGCTACATACTCATACCTTGGACTGGGTATAGAGGGAACATATTCATTCGGTTTATTTATGTCAAATAACTACGCATATCTGGGCGTATACCCTTATCTGGTTATATTCCCCGCTGTTATCATGGCTCTTATGATGGTTATGTTTAACCTGTTCGGTAACGGCTTAAGAGATGCTTTGAACCCGACTCTGAAAGGAAGTGACTGATATGGCAGATAATACTGAGAATAAAGAAAAAGTACTGTCTGTAAACAACCTTATCGTAAACTTCAAAACAGATAACGGTTTGGTACATGCAGTACGGGACGTGTCTTTTGATGTATTTAAGGGCGAGACCCTGTGTATAGTAGGTGAATCCGGATCAGGTAAGTCCGTAACATCGAAAGCTATCATGGGTATTCTGTCCCATAATGCGATAATATCTGGCGGAACCATCATGTACAGAGGTGAAAACCTTCTCGAGGTATCGGAGGAAGAGTTTTATAAGATACGTGGTCACAAAATAGGAATGATATTCCAGGATCCTTTGTCTTCACTGAATCCTATAGTAAGGATCGGCAAGCAGATCACAGAGGCCATGCTTTTGAACAATGACAAACTGAAGCTCATGTACAATGACCTCATAAGTGACGATCTCATCCGTTATAAAAATACTCTGGCAAAGATGAATATCGCCATAAACAATGAGAAGAAGACTATAAGTGCTTTAAAAGAAAGCATCAAGGCAGATAATTACAAAAATCCTGCCGATAAAAAACGTGATGAGGAACTCTTAAAGACCAAAAAAGCAGGATTTAAAGAGTTTGAAAGAAAAACAAAAGAAAAATACCTGGATGATGCAAAGAGGCTGAAAGAAAAGCTCAAAGAGACCGAAAAGCAGGCAAAGCAAAAGGTAAAAGAGTATAAGCAGAAGGTTGAAGAAGAGTACAAAAAAGAAGTCGAAGCGATAAAAGCAAAGCATGGAAGTGTAAACGGTCCCGACGAGACCGCTAAGTACAACGAAGAATTAAAGCAGGCAAAGATAAATAAACAGGACAAACTGAAGATCACAAAGGCGGAAGCTAAAAAGAGAGCTCTTCAGATCATGAAGGAAGTAGGTATCCCTGAGCCCGAAAAGAGATACAAACAGTATCCCTTCGAGTTCTCGGGCGGTATGAGACAGCGTATAGTTATAGCTATAGCACTCACCGCTTCACCCGAGATACTGATATGTGACGAGCCTACGACAGCGCTGGATGTTACCATTCAGGCACAGATACTGGAGCTTATCAACCGTATAAAGGCAGAGAGAAAGCTCTCATGTATATTCATCACGCATGATCTCGGAGTAGTGGCAAACATGGCAGACCGTGTAGCTGTTATGTATGCCGGGAAAATAGTGGAATACGGTAAAGCAGAAGAGATATTTTACGATCCAAAGCATCCATACACATGGGCACTGCTGTCAAGTATCCCCGATGTGGATTCCAAGGAGAAACTCGAAGCTATACCCGGTACGCCTCCGAACATGATATATCCTCCCGAGGGAGACGCATTTGCAGCCAGAAGTAAATATGCCATGAACATAGATTTCAGGAAGCAGCCTCCTTACTTCAAGGTGAGTGATACCCATTACGCTGCCACATGGCTTCTAGATCCTCACGCTCCAAAGGTAGAGATGCCGAAGATTGTTAGTGAGAGAATCAAGCATTCACTGGAAGCCGCAGAGGCTAAAGCAAAGGCAGCTGAGGAAGGGAAATAATATGGCAAAAAATAAAAATTCCAATAAAAAGAATAACAAGACTCCCGCGAAGAATATACCTAACGCACCGGGAAAACAGTTTGTTCATGATATCGATATAAATAACGAAGAGCTTCGAGTAATGGAGGAAGCCTTAGAGTCCGATACACAGTTTTATTTAAAGAGCGGACAGAAGGAAAACCTGAAAGAATCCAAAAGAACCGAGAATATCGAAGCATTTATTAAAAAGTATCATATCAATCCCAAGGTAAAGCAGAAGCCCGAACTGAGGGAAAAGCAGATATTACTCTCGGTAAGACACCTGAAACAGTTCTTCTTCTTTGGAAGGGGAGCCAAGAGACAGAAGCTCAAGGCTGTATCGAACATCTCTTTTGATGTTCATGAAGGAGAATGCGTAGGAATAGTTGGTGAGAGCGGATGCGGTAAGACTACGACCGGAAGAAGTATCATCAGGCTCTACAATATCACTTCGGGATCTATATATTATCGTGGAGTAAGGATCAGTGCCGGAGACAGATGGAACAGAAAAGAGATAAAGTGGTCCAGGATCAAAGGCAAACAGAAAATCGAAGATCTCCGTGCGAGCGGATCCGGCAATGCCGAAAAAGAAATAGCCGAGATAGAGCACAATATAGAGACCACACGTATTGAGCAGAAGGAGAAGATCAAACAGATAAAGTTTGATAACGCCAATGTACCCCGTAAGCTCATGAACGAGATCCAGATGATATTCCAGGATCCTATCGATTCACTTGACCCCAGAATGACCGTAGAGGATATCATACAGGAAGGTTTAAGGATCCAGGGATTCAAGAACAAGGCAGAAAATCACAAAAAGGTAGTGGAGATGCTGAATACCGTAGGTCTTGTAGAAGAGCATGCTTCACGTTATCCTCACGAGTTCTCAGGCGGACAGCGTCAGCGTATCGGTATAGCACGTGCCATAGTCATGAATCCGAAGCTCCTCATATGTGATGAGCCTATATCGGCTCTGGACGTCTCTATTCGTGCACAGGTTATAAACCTGTTGAATGACCTGAAGAACAACCTGGGGTTATCCATCATATTTATCGCGCATGACCTGTCGGTAGTAAAGTATTTCTGTGATTCGATAGTAGTTATGTACTTCGGAAAGATAGTTGAGAAAGCATCGAGCGATGAGCTCTTCAGAAACCCGCTCCATCCGTATACGAAGGCGCTGCTGTCAGCTATACCGAAACCCGACCCTATGTCAGAGCGTACGAGAAAAAGAATCATATACGATCCCGGCAAGGCTCATAACTATGATGATGACGATACTCCGGAGCTCAAGGAGATAAAACCCGGGCATTTCGTGTACTGTAACGAGGCTGAGTTTGCTCAGTATAAGAAGCAGCTTAAGTAAATTATAAAAGAAGAAGAGAAAAATGTTTAGAAAACTATTTTTACACTCCCCGGTCAGATATATTATCGGATTTGTAATGGCTGTAATCATAGCGTTACTGATACTTTGGAGTAAAGGGTTTGAATACAAGATAAGCTATGTCGATGCGTTTCAGGTATCCGGAGCACTGGTATTCTTTATGGGATGCCTGTCACTTGCCAGCTTCTTCGGAGCATTTGAGATATTCGGGTATTCATTCTCGGGCTTCAGACGCAGGGAACACGCTTACAAGGATTACTATGAATATCAGAAGATAAAAGCTGAACAGCGTTCAAAGATGGAATATAAGTTCATACCTTTTATGGTAGTGGGGCTGGTATTCTTCATTACGGGATGCATACTCAGTGCGGTACTGCTAAAATAGTAATATTTTAAAAGTTTTTCTTGACAAATACACTCGCATAATGTAATATACTAATGTTTGTGGACTCTGACTCGGTTTCCGGATACTCCAACCGGTTACTTAGTTAACAGGATATCCTGTGTGAGTCGTCAATGTAGTTTCAGAACTTTAGTTCCGGACTGCAGCAGAATTTAGTAAAGGAGGAAAAAGACATGATTACAAAGGAAAAGAAGGCAGCTATTATAGCTGAGTATGGCAAAACACCGAATGATACCGGATCTACACAGGTTCAGGTAGCTATCCTTACCGCCAGAATCAATGAGCTCACTGAGCATCTGAAGGTTCACAAAAAGGATCATCATTCAAGACGTGGTCTTCTTATGATGGTAGGACAGAGACGTGGTCTCCTTGAGTACCTTAAAAAGACAGACATCACAGAATATCGTGCTCTTATCGAGAAGCTCGGTCTTAGAAAGTAATAAGCATGGCGCCTGTCATA
>JAEEKN010000253.1 GCA_016282435.1 Lachnospiraceae bacterium
CAAAGTATCGTTTCCAAGGTTAACTATAAAAGAGTAACAATTCATAGTAGCTTTAGGATCACCTACTTCAGAAGTAATCCTCACTTCCCCGGTTGTCGCTTCTGTTGACATAGTTAGTTCCGGATCAGGCTCTACTATACGCAGTGTCGTCGTATCCGAAGCAATCCCCCTTATCCTGTGTAAGACCGTTGTATAGCCCTGATTCAGTACGAAAGAGTATCCGTTGATAGTATACGGATAACTGGAATGCTTACTCGGAGTTCCGCTTAAAGTAGCCTCAAAATAATAGTCTTCTATTTTTGTTATCCTGGCTGTAAGTCCCGTATACGTAGTTATAACATCGTTATAATTATTCGTTCCCGCATCCTGATATGACATACCCCTGACAGTAGGATTTGTAGGAAAATTGCCTTTATTAAATTTTATCCTATTTCCGTTTGCATCATATCCAAAAAGTTCATATCGGATAACAAGCCCGTCACTTTCCTTTATGGGATATCCGGCAGGAATATCAACATCAGGATATGTTATCTCAATGTACTCGGAATATAGTTCTGTCGGATCGGTCGTGGTAATGTTGTAACAATACTGTCCTGAAAAAGATATAACTTTGGCAGGTCCGGTAGTATCCCATTTTTCGCTCTGATAATTATGAGATATATAATCTTTAGGAATAGTGAAAGCTATCAGATCCTTAGATCCTTTCGCAGGGGTTCCGGAAAATACTATAACGAACGAATTATCTCCTTTTTTGACCGCATATTTTATTTTTGCCGTAATACCATCAGGCAGGTAGGAAGTCCTGCTTGTATGTGTAAATTCATCATACCCGTATGTCGCACCGGTAAACCAGCTGTTAATGACGGTTCCGGCGCTTACATCTCTGATAAAATTAGCATTAAGAAATACATTTAGTTCTGTATTTGCTATTGCTGTTCCTTTAGCACCACTTAAAATAAATTTATCGCCGCTGTTACACTTAAAATAGATATCATTTCCGGCTCCGCCATATCCTGACGGAACAGTATAATTTCTCTTAATATTATATTTTGGAGTCTTTACATTTGTAAAACTTACTTCGGACCATACCTTGTCATTTGAAATCAATATATCAAAGTATTTCTCCTGCACAAACATCTTTATTTCATCTTCCGAAGCTCCATAGGGAGTACCTGTAAACTCAATTTTTATGCCTGTGGCTCCCACTTCTGCTGTTTCTGATACTGTTACACTAATCCCAAAAGGTCTATCTGAATGAACTCCTGAGAACCAGCTGCTGATATCAGTGCCGGCCGGGATTTTTCTGACCAACGACTTGCCTCCAAAATTGATGACATAATCCTGGTTTGACAAAGCACTGCCAACTTCTCCGGTAATAACAGCGTTTGGAAATGAAAATTGATAAGTCAATCCGGAGGAATATTTTTCTTCGGCTTTTGATCCTATAGTATCCCTGAAAATAATAGCAAAATACTCGCTAATAAAAGAATCAAAAATATTTTTCTTCTCATATCCCATCCTCCTACAATATGCCAAATAAACAATTTTCGACGCCAACCTATATTTTGTATATCGTATAATATATCAAAAAAATAACCCCAAATATAGTATTCAGGGTTAAACGGTAAAATATCGGGTACGAACGGTCACACGGACTTTTTCATTTTTTCAAGATCCTTATTCATCGATTTTATCATACGCTTAAATCTGATATAATTTATAAGCCAGATAATAATATATGCTACAATAAAACATACTGTAATAATCCAAAAAGATAAACTTCCGAACACCAGCCATTCCTGCAAAAAACCAAGCAAATAAAAACTCGTGAGAGTGATTATAAAATGAGTTATTGTGCACCTTGCTATGCTCCAGTGCTCTATTTCATATATCACAACTGTTCCCATGCATATTGCTCCGTGAAGGAAACTGATAACATAATAAAAAATATTTCTTGCGACACTTATATCTTCTTCTCCCGAACCGGATGTAAGCATGGACATTATAAAACAGATCAGCATTCCGGATAGTCCACCGGTTATGGCAAGGATAATAATCTTTTTCTTAGATTTTTCCATCTACTCCACCCCCTTGCCCAGGGCTTTAAGTTTCTCCTGTATAGCCTTTACATAACGACGTGCTACCCAGGTTTCTGTGCCGTTTTCGAATAATACTTTTATCGTACCCGAAACGCTCAGATCAAATCCCGAAACTTTTCTTAAGTTTATTATTTCAAACCGGCTGATCCTTATAAAGTCATCTCTGTTTAGGATTTCTTCAAGACCGCTTAAAGCAAGCCTTGATTCATATGTGCCGTTTTGTGAACATATCGAAAGCTTCCGATTCTGCGTAAAAATCCTGATAATATCCCATTGATTTAGTAATACCATGGTATTCTCGTTAACAGCGGTAACCTTTGGGTATTCATTTTCTATACACCGTTCTATAGCGTATACTATTTTTTCCGTAAGTTCCGATTGGCTATCAGTTTTGATGATAACCTGCGGGAGGGTAATATTCGAATCCGTCTCCACCCTTATATCTATCACGTTCTGCATCCGAATCTCCTTATAATACTCTCGGGTCAATGTAATTTACCCAACGGTTACGATATAGCTTTCATCCATACCGCCGGAGTCTTTTCCTGCGCCGGTATATACAAATATCAGCTTGGCCCGGGTTCCGTCTTCCGTACCCTTAGCAGCCTTTATAGTCAACGTTCCGTTCTTATAAGAAGCCTTGATATTCTTCGACTTCTCAGTAACTTTTACCTTATTGCTTCCTTCAGGCATATCCCAGCCTTCATGTACATTAATATTTGAAGTAACCAGTACCTTTACCTTATCCGTAACAGGCTGTTTTGAATCCGAACCTAAAAGTTCTATCTTAAACTCCTTAGTCTTTGCTGCTTCTTTTGCCGACTCGATTTGTATTTCTTTTGACAAACCCTTTATTTCGCTCACAGGATTCTCTATCGTTACTGTACATTTGAACTTTTTCCCAGACTCTACGCAGACTGCTTCGACAGAGGCCTTTACGGCCTTACCCCCGGATGGAGCAGACTTTACTTTTATAACGCAGGAATGGGTATCTTCTGATGGTGCTAATTCCAGAAGATTATTATCCTTTGATTTAGTCCACCTAAATGTTGAATACTTCGAAAGCTCACTTCCGCTCGCATAAGCATAAAGCGTTTGAAAACAGTCTTCTTTCTCAGATTTTACAATGGTCATGGTCTTGTTAGCTTCAGGATTCTCTGATGGACTATATGTCAATATTATCTTCTTCGGTGCTGTACCGACTACAATATCAAAATAACCTACCGCCCTGACGGCCTTGCTTTTCTTGTCTATGGCTCCCAGCCATATACGGGCAGTACCCTCGGTCTTACCTGCTGTAACTACCACTTTTCCTGACTTGTATGATGCCTTAGCAATATTCGATTTAAGTCCTTTGCCACTACTAAACGCATTATCATATGAAACCACAGTAGTATCTGTGATACTCATTACCGCTTTGCAACTTGAAGGAATCGATGATACCAGGAGCTTCCCATCGAGAGTAAAAGTCTTCCCGAAAGAATTCAGCTTCTTATCATCCTTACCGTTTACCCAGATGTCGGGAGCATTCTTATCTTCCTTCTCTATAGTATACTCTTTTACGGTTACTACAGGTTCTCCTGTGGTATTTGTATTCCCGCTATCATCCTCCGTGTCTTCGCCGCCATCAAGTCCTCCTCCGGTCCAGTTGCCGTGATCCTCACTATCCTCGGAAGCGATCCATTCTTTGATGTCATAAAAGATGTAGTTCGTATCGGCAGGGAGCTCAAATTCACTCTCTCCTAAAACCCAGCTCACTGTAAACCTGCCAAACCCTGTCTTTTTTGTCTTTATTTTCTCTCCGTCGATATATGCATATTCGCTGTAATATCCGGCACTCGTGGTTGATTTTGGCAAAGTACATGTGGCATATACTACATTTTCGCCTTCAAAATCAAAAATATCATCATCAGGCACCAGTTTTAGCTTTAATATAGGTGCCTCTGCTCCTGTACTGTTCTGCTCTTCAACCAGCTGATCATATATGGATTGAGGTACAAATGCTTCTGTCAAAAACATTCCGTTCGTACCCAGCTTATTTGCGTCATCTCCCGTAGCAGAAGCTTTGTAGCTACCGGGAAGGATAGCTGCCATAACGGTAGGATTCTGATAATCTGCCATATTTGACATCTTACGGATATCGAATCTTGCACTCGTCTTTTCAGTAAGCACTATTCCACCGGGTGCATTTGCCAGAGTCGCATCCATGTTTTCCACATCAATGGACATAAACGGAACTGTTATCCCGATAGGCTCAGTACATTCCTCTTTAGGTGAAACACTGTTTAATCTATTGTAATTAAAATTTGCAAATATGATTTTTAAGGTAGATCTATCTTCCCCTATGTTATCAGCAACTATGGCCTGAACGCCTTCCGGCAGGTTCGTAAACCAATTTGTCACTTCATGGTACTTATGGCCTGCATGTTGAACAAATTTTGCACCCGTAATATGAAGCGTTATATATCTGCTGTTTGAAATTCTTCTGTTCACATATCCTGTAACACAGCAGTCATCGAGAGTCACTTTTACGCCTCTTACGCTTTCGCCTGAAGGTACTTCGGATGTATCTTCTGCCGTAGTATAGTTAAACTGTGTTCCCGTAGGCATCACGATATCACGCCACTCGGTCCCGTCAAAAACTTCCAGATAAGCAGGGGCAGTAGAAGGAGTCAATACTGACTTATCTTTACTCAGAAATAACTGGATGGTCAGTCCTTTATATGTTCCCTTCTTTATCTCTTCATCTGTACGGAATCTGTGCCCGCTTATCGGAGAATTTCCTTTAAATCTTACCAGATCATCAATAACTGCATTATCAGCATAGTATTTAGTTATAGTAATCTCCGGAAAGTAAAGCCTAAACGTTACCTCAGCAGGATTATATACCTGCCGTGAGCTTACCTTCGGCACTCCGTTCTCTACCAAAAGACATTTTTCACTTTTTATCGTACCACTAAAATTCAGCGGTTTTCTATTTATCGTTTCTATAAATTGGTCCAAAGGTAGATTTGACGTAGACTCAGCTAATTCATAACTATACGCATAGCCAAAAGCCTCGTCAGCCTTTACGCTTACAGACTGTATGAATATATATGTTAACATTATAACTGCTATGCCTAATAACGCCATAGCCAGCTTTTTTACCTGTCTTACCCGTTCCATACATACCTCCTGTTCTCCCATATCGGGGGCGGAATCGCTCCCCGACAGGCATAGGTATACTATCCATATATATTTATATCGTACTTTTCATGTAAAAAAATAACCCGGAATACCGAATTCCGGATTAAAATTTTATAAACTTATTTGAGTTTTGCTGCCCATTCCAGAGCATCTTCGATATGCGGTCTGAAGTTCTCTTTTCCTACTTTTTTAACAAAACCACTCTTTTCCATGGTCTTATAAGGCTGTTCATTTACATGAGAAAATACCAGAGTTATGTTGGCTGCAGCGCATCTCTCATAGAGCTGTTCGAGTGAATGCATGGCCGTAGCGTCGATAGCCGGAACGCCTCTCATTCTCATGACTATGACCTTTGTGAAGTCTTTGAAATTAACACCTGCGAGCTGGTCTGCATCTCCGAAGAACATAGGGCCTGCTATCTCATAAACTCTTACATGTCTCGGAACATCCTTGAAATCAAGCCCTTCCGGATACTCCTCGGGATCGAAGTACTTCCAACCGATGATCTTTGTCTCATCACTCATCTTCTTCATAAAGAGTACACAGGCACAGATCATACCTGCTTCTATAGCTACAACCAGGTCGAATACTACAGTAAGAACAAAGGTAAGTACCAGGACCAGTATATCGCTTTTCGGGGCGGTTTTACAAAGATGCACGAAAGTTCTCCATTGGCACATGTTGTAAGCCACCATGAACAGAATAGCAGCTATGGCCGGCATAGGGATCATTGCAGCATAAGGCATGAGGAATACAAGCACCAGAACCAGTACGACAGCGTGTACCATACCTGCTATAGGGGTTCTTCCACCGTTTTTGATATTTGCTGCGGTTCTCGCGATAGCTCCGGTAGCCGGGATACCTCCAAACAGAGCCGAACCTATGTTACCGGCTCCCTGAGCTATAAGCTCCATATTTGACCTGTGATGTGAATTTATCATACTGTCGGCAACAACACACGATAACAGTGATTCTATTGCAGCCAGGATCGCTATTGTCAAGCCGTCGGGTGCGACGTTTTTTATAGCGCTCCATGATAATTCCGGTAAATGGAACGAAGGCAGGTCATTACTGATGCTGTAAAGATTTCCGATGGTATTTACATTCATGTCCAAAAGTTTTACCATCAAAATGCTCACTACAACAGCTATGAGCGATCCGGGGATTTTTTCCGATATAAATGGCCATACGATAAGTATCACCATACATACAACGCCTACCAGAAGAGCCTGCCAGTTTATAGTCTCAATATTGGAACCAATCGCTCTTACTTTATCCATCGTTTCAATAGTTTCTGTTCCCGCCGGGTATTCCAGTCCCAGGAAATCCTTTATCTGACCGATAAGTATGGTAACCGCGATACCCGAAGTAAAACCTGTGGTGATGGTATAAGGGATAAATTTGATAAGATTACCGAGTCTTAAGAATCCCATAACTATCAAAATGATTCCTGCCATGATGGTAGCCAGTATCAGGCCGTCCATACCATTCTTGGCTACGATTCCTGCAACTATAGTGGCAAATGCTGCAGTAGGTCCTGCTATCTGCACGCGGCTTCCACCCAGGAATGAAATGATGAATCCCGCTACTATAGCGGTATATACACCCTGTTCAGGTCCTACGCCCGAAGCCAGTGCCAGAGCTATGGAAAGGGGCAGTGCTATGACCGCTACGATAAGTCCAGCCACCAGATCCGTGGCAAACTGCTTTCCGCTGTATTTTTTCAATACGCTGAAAAGCATAGGTTTTAATTTGTCTTTTTTCACTTGATTTCTCCCTAAACATAAATGTGATTCATTTTGCAAACTCATTGATTATACATCTATCATGGAAAAAGTCAAGTGTTTTAGAATTTTTTATTGCTCTCTTTTATAACCGGTTCATCTATGAAATCGAATCATATTACGGTTATAGCCGGTTGTTGTAAGATATGCTTTTTCCTTATGCGCTTCCATAAGGCCGCTTAAGACAAAACTGCTTAGTCCTTCTATTTTCTGATCAGGGTCTGTGATATCAAATAGCACGCCCGAATCACGTTCTATAATAACCATAGAATCTTTTTCAAAGAAAAGCGACAGTTCTATGAAAATATTTCTTTTCTTATCACAATTTTTATCGAGTATGGTTAATCCCATCTCTTCAACAAACAAAGCAGCATGATTGCTTTCATCCTTTGAATATTGATGGTTTGCCACGATATCACCTACTTGTCGGGAAAGTTTAGCAGCGTTTTCCGGTGTAAGAACATCATCCAAAACAATTATTTCTGATTCTATATCTTTAAGTAAAAACGGGAAATTCGACTTTCCGTGTTTTAAATACACAAAAGTAAACGCTGTAATAAGAGTTAAGACAGGAGCTAAAACAAATCCTGCCCATAATCCGTTAAAACCAAATATCAGAGAACCGATTATCGGAATTATTATATACAGTAGCCCATTCTGCAAACATGCAAAACAGGTCGCCATTCTTATCCGGTCTATCAACATATAATAAGAAGTAGTTAAAGAGACCGCACTGCAAAACATAAATCCCAGAGAAACAATCCTGATAGCCGTTACAGAAGGTTCTAATGCTTCGCCTCCCGTTATTCCAAACAACCCGCAAAACTGTTTTGCAAAAATCCATATCAGGGCTGTAGCCACAATTCCTTCGATAAGTGCTGCTTTTATACCGGATTTCATAACTCTTTTTATGAGTACATGATTTTTTTCTCCGTAATATGTTCCTATCAAGGGTTGCATGGCCATGCCTACACCATCCATAACAACACCAAACTCTATGAGGCTTACAACAACAGCCAGCGTTATCAGGCCTGATTCACCGTAATTGTTGGATATAAACCCGATCATCACATAATCCATCAGTGCCCAGCATAGATATACCGAAGAATCGACGATACTATATCGTGACGTTAACAGAAAATCTTTGATAGACAGATGCCAGACAAAATGAAGTGTATTGCCTTTACGGAAGTAGTGCCAACAGCATGCAGCTATACCCAGGCTGTTTCCAATTACAGAACCAAGTATAATACCGACCATACCGTAGAATTTGGCTAAAATAATTGAACAAACAATATTTCCACCTATCTGGAACGCGTAACAGATATTATTGCAAAGTTCATCGCCATCGCTGTATACCATCTGTTCAAGATAGAATATGACAATTGTCAGGAATGCGTTTACCGGTGCCAGACGATAATATTCCAAAGCATTATCCAGAATATCCCCTGTTATATTGTTTACACTAAAATAAATATCCTGGATGAAAAATATGGTAAATGCCGATATCAATCCTATAGATATACTTATTATCAAACCCTGTCCGTAAATCTCATCAGCCCTTTGCTTTCGCATTGCTCCTATTTCTCTGGTGAAAACTATTCCGACACCGGTTGAAACAAGATCTCCGAAAAATGTCACGATTCCGGTCACAGGTGTAATCGCATTGATAGCAGCAACACCGGTTTCACCGATAAAATATCCCGCTATGATGCTGTCACAAAGGAGCATTATGTACATGACCGCCTTTGTGAATGTTCCCGATATGAACATTGAACTGAATTTACGTTCACAAAACCCTTTCTGTTTCATAATATTCCATCATCTCCTGACTATTCAAATCTTATGTCTTACTATCCCCGCCGTTTGGTGGCCCTGGGTTTTGCACCAAGCCCCATGGATAAATACTCATTATTATAATACTATCATTTAGTGAATATTACAACTGATTTCTAAAAGTGATTTTTGACTGCAAAAACTCTTATTTAAGATGTACTGGAATGGGCAGCAAAACTCAAATAAGTTTATAAAATTTTAATCCGGAATTCGGTATTCCGGGTTATTTTTTTGTGTAAAACTTCTTGTACTTTGCTGAAAAGGAAAATCCGTTACAACAAAAAAAGGCTTCCGGATAAATCCCCGAAAGCCTTGATTTTACTAGGTTTCTATAGATTATTCGATCGATTCGCTTCTTCAATCGAAATAATCTTTACTGCGCCAACATGACCTCCGCCGTCGTGTTCGATCACATATACCTTACCGTCTCGGATCCTGGCCTGTACTGTGCTTTCATCAGCATCATAATTGGCAGGGATATCCTCTTCTGTTGCAAAATACCCTAACGAGAACAGGTGATTACCCTCTCTGTCGATAACAAATGTCAGGACATCTTCATCCCCATAACGAATGCACATATAGTCTTCGTCTATATAATCCAGTCCCAGCCACTCATCATCGCTGATGATATATCCCTGAGAATGCATATTTGAATAGACTCGTATATTTACACCGCTGAAGACAGTTTCAGGCTCCCAGTCAGCACCAACACGGTAGATATTCACGGTATTAACGCACTGGTCTACGCGGACCTCGGAGCTATCCTTAAGCTCCGGAGGGATCTCTGTCGTGATCCTGTACAGATACAGATAGGTTCCGTCACTTCCGAGAATATCATAAGCCATCTTTCCTTCGTAATTTTCATCAGAATACCAATACGTTGGGAATTCAACATTTTTTACTTTAGCAAACTTCTCTTTTTTCTCATTATATAAATACACATCTGTTCCCGTAACAGCAAATAGTTTACCTTCAAGCTCGTAGAACTGAAATTCCGTATTGGCACCCTTTGGATTCAAGACGGTTTTTCGTCCTGTTCCGTCAAGGTTTTTGGAGCATATCTTGTAATCACAGTTCTTTCCGGGATAAGAAGCATATGACCCGTTTTCACTTGTGAATCCATATGAATAAAAGAATTTATCTTTGTAAAAGCATACCGATCGCTCACGACTGTACATGTTATAGTTCCCTCTGTATTTGGCGAGTAATGTACGGCTTCCGTCCTTTTCCGAGACACTGTAAAACTTATTCTTTTCCCACAAATAATAATATCCGTCTGTGTGATGTCCGGTAAGACAATCTCCGTATTTATGCTTTATCAGCCGTTCGGATTTACCGCCGTTCAAGCCAATACGGTACAATGCATTGCTATAGCTTTTTGAATAAAAGATGGCATCATCCTCAATACGGAAATGCTGTGCATTATCGACGATCACTGTCGGTTCCTTACCTGTTTCTGCCTGTTCGCCGGTATACTTATATAACTTCGTATCACTGATAAAGTAAAGATTCCCCTTATACTCTATACCGGTAAATACAGCACCAACCTGCATTTCCTCGCTTAATCCCGATATATCGAAAGTGAAACTTTTATCGGTTCCCCTGACAGCAGCCTCGGCTTTTGATGAAAATCCTCCACCTGTCAGTACACATAAGCTCAGGCATAATATAAATGCACACATAAACAATAATGTTTTTCTAAACATCCTAATGCACCTCCTATTTTGTGATATAAAATCACATTTCATCACGTATGCATTATATATTCTAGTTATGTCAAAAATGTGTCATAATTGTTAACTTTTTTATCAAAAAGAATAGTTTGAGAAATGTGTACAAAGACAAAAAAGGCTCCCGGAGAAATCTCCGAAAGCCTTAATTATCATATATTCATATAGTCCATCCGCCAGAATGCTTCGCATTCCGTCGGAATCGCGGGCTATCGCCCACTCAATTATTCGATGATATTTATTTTAGCCCCTGCTAAATACCAGCATATCATTGCATATCATCCTGTTTATCGGCTTTTCGTCTTGCAAATCACTGAAATCTCTTGCCTGTCATATTTGAACAATTATAGTACAA
>JAEEKN010000254.1 GCA_016282435.1 Lachnospiraceae bacterium
GAATTATATGAGGTATTTTTACCTTCAGCAGAGAAAGCAGTTATACGAGAATAATGATACTTAATTAGGAGTGAACGGGATGAAGTGTTTTAAACGTATTATTGCAGGTTCCGTATTGATATTAAGTATGTTGGCAGGTCTGTTTTTGGGACATACCACGGATGCGGAAGCCAGGACCATATCGGGAAGCGTTTACAGTTCGCGTGCGGTTGATCCTATAACACACGGTGAAGGATTTACTGCGGTTCTGTATGACAATCAAAACGGTCTTCCCACATCGGAGGCGAATGCTGTAGCCGAGACAAAGGAAGGTTTTATATGGATAGGAAGTTACAGCGGTCTTATCAGGTATGACGGCAATACGTTTGAGAGAATGGACTCCACCACAGGTGTTTCGAGTGTTGTGAGCCTTTTTGTGGATTCTAAAGACAGGCTCTGGGTCGGAACAAACGACAATGGTGTGGCTGTATATGAAAAAGGAGAGTTCAGGCTCTGGGATACCGGGGATGGTCTCAGGTCTTCTTCGGTACGTTCGATAACAGAGGATGAAGACGGCAATATCTATGTTGCTTCCACTCATGGACTTAATATCATTGACAAAGATATGAACATGAGGGATATCAGCGAGAAACAGCTGGACAACGAATACATCTGTGAACTCCGTCTGGGACCCAATAATGTCATATACGGAGAAACACTTGACGGAGATATTTTTACAGTTTCAAACGGTCAGCTCAGTGCTTTTTACGGATCGGGTTCGCTCGGTATAGAAGCAGTGTATTGTATACTTCCCGATGAAGAAAAGGACGGGTATGTATATCTGGGTACCACCGAATCGGAAGTGTACTACGGATATCTTGACGGAACACTGGTGAATCCCGTAAAATACGACGTTTCTCCCTTGAAGAATATCACCTCGGTCGAAAAATTTGAAGATCAGCTGTGGGTATGCGCAGATAACGGAATGAGCATCATAGATGCTTCGGGTGTTCCTCATAAGCTGGAAAATATCCCGATGGACAACTCTATCGAGCATGTTCTGGTAGATTATGAAGGTAACATCTGGGCTACTTCTTCAAGACAGGGTATCATGAAGCTGGTTCCCAACCAGTTTACCAATCTTTTCGAAAAATACGATCTTGAAACCAGGGTTGTTAACGCTACATGCATTTATAACGATAAACTGTGCATAGGTACGGATACCGGACTTATAGTAGTGGACGGAGAAGGAGTTCTTAAAGAAATCCCTGTGACTTTTGCAGATCCTTCGGATGAATTCGCATCATGTACAAACCTTATAGAATTATTGGATAATTGCAGGATCAGATCCATTATCAGGGACTCGAAAAACAGGTTATGGTTCTGTTCATACAGCACCAAAGGACTTGTATGTTATGATAACGGTGTGATAACCCGTTTTGACAGTGACAACGGACTTCCGTCGAACAAGGCGCGTACTGCATACGAGAGAAAAGACGGTGTCATGATGGTGGCATGCAGCGGAGGCCTTGTACTGATTGAGAACGGCAAGATCACTCAGCTTTATAACGAGGATTCCGGACTCAACAACATGGAAGTTCTCTCTGTGACCGAAGCTGAAAACGGTGACATGATCATAGGCTCCGACGGAAATGGTATTTATATCATAAAGGATCATAAAGTGACCAACCTCGGCAAAAAAGACGGCCTCAGTTCCGAAGTTGTCATGAGAGTGAAGAAGGATAAGTCCAGGAATATTTTCTGGATAGTAACCAGTAACTCCATAGGTTACATGACGGAAGATTATAAGATAACTACCATAAAGAACTTTCCTTATTCAAATAACTTCGATATGTATGAAAACAACCAGGGTGAGATGTGGATACTCAGCAGTAACGGTATCTATGTGACTTCCGTGGATGAGCTCTTGAAGAATGATGAGATACATCCCGTATATTTCAGCATGTCGAACGGTCTGTCGTGTGTGGCTACGGCCAATTCCTACAGCGATATAAGTGATAAAGGTGATCTGTTTATATCCGGTACCACGGGCGTTGCAAAAGTCAATATCGAAGACACGATGTTAAACGTCAGTGAGATAAAGATGTCGGTACCCTATATCGAGGCTGACGGAGAATATATTTATCCCGATGCCAGTGGCAAGTTCGTGATCCCCTCGGCGACCGACAGGATTACCATATACAATTTTGTGTATACATATTCACTGGTAAATCCCAAGATTACATACTGGCTCGAAGGTTTTGACAAGAAGCTGATAACCATGGACAGAAGTGACATGGAGCCTGTAGTGTATACCAATCTTGAGGGCGGGACATATCAGTTTATCATGATACTTCAGGATGCGCTCGGTAAAGGCGGGAAGCAGATAGAAGTTACCATTGTAAAAAACAAGGCGTTTTATGAGATGGCATGGTTCAAGCTCCTGGCAGCCCTTGCTATAATAGTTCTTGTATCGGGAACCATCGTAGCCATAGTCCGCCTGAAGACCAGACAGCTCAAAAAGACGAACGAGAAGAACAAACAGTTCATCAATGAGATGATAAATGCATTTGCGAAGACCATAGATATGAAGGACAAGTATACAAACGGTCATTCGCAGCGTGTAGCAGACTATACAGCCATGCTTACGGAGGAACTCGGATATGATGAAGAGACCGTTGAGCGGTACAGGAATATCGCTTTGCTGCACGATATAGGAAAGATATCCATCCCTCCGGAAGTCCTGAACAAACAGGGAAAACTTACGGAACAGGAATTCAATATCATAAAGTCACATTCCGCTCAGGGATATATGGCACTCAAGGATATCAGTATCATGCCCGAGCTTGCCATAGGTGCGGGACAGCATCATGAGCGTCCTGACGGCAAGGGATATCCCAAGGGGCTTACTCTTGATAAGATTGACAGGGTAGCTCAGATCATAGCGGTAGCCGATACATTCGACGCTATGTATTCCGACAGGCCTTACAGAAAGAGAATGAATTTCGAAAAGGCCGTATCCATTATAAAAGAAGTATCGGGCACCCAGCTTACAAGCGATGTCGTTGATGCTTTTGTAAGACTGGTAAACAAAGGATACTTCAAAGCCGAGGATGATGACGGCGGCGGAAGTACAGAGGATATCAATAATATCCACAAGAAACAGGAAAAGGAAAATAAAGAGAAAGCATAAAGGAGTTTTTAAGAAATGAAACTAGGAATCGTAGGTCTGCCGAATGTCGGCAAAAGCACATTGTTTAATTCTTTGACCAAGGCAGGAGCTGAGTCGGCGAATTACCCGTTCTGTACCATCAACCCGAATGTGGGTGTGGTAGCGGTTCCGGATGAGAGGCTGAATGTACTTACCGATCTCTACAAGTCTGAATCCAAAGTACCCGCAGTTATTGAGTTCGTGGATATCGCCGGTCTGGTAAAAGGAGCATCAAAGGGAGAGGGACTCGGCAATCAGTTCCTTTCACATATCCGTGAGGTTGATGCCATAGTTCACGTGGTTAGATGTTTTGAGGATTCAAACATAGTGCATGTTGACGGAAGTGTAGATCCGGCGAGGGATATAGAGACCATCAATCTGGAACTTATCTTTGCTGACCTTGAAGTCATAGAGAAGAGGATGGCAAAGGGCATTAAGGGTGCTGCCAACAACAAAACACTTGCTAAAGAAGTAGAACTTTTAAAGAAGTTAAAGGAACTTTTGGAATCAGGAAAAATGGCCAAGAGTTTTAAGACCGATGACGAAGAAGAACAGGCTATGTTCGATTCATTCGATCTTCTGACCGCAAAGCCCGTAATATTTGCAGCAAATGTAAAGGAAGACGATCTGGCTGATGACGGAGCTTCAAATCCCCATGTTGCTTCGGTTAGAAAATTCGCAGAAGAGGATGGGGACGGCGCATTTGTAGTCAGCGCCGAGATAGAGCAGGAGCTTTCGGAACTCGAGGAAGATGAGAAAAAGGCTTTCCTTGAAGATCTGGGTGTAGAGAAGTCAGGACTTGAGAAGCTTATCGTAGCATGTTACGATCTGCTGGGACTTATGAGCTTCCTGACAGCAGGTCCCAAGGAGACCAGAGCATGGACTATCAGGAAGGGAACAAAGGCTCCTCAGGCAGCAGGCAAGATCCACTCGGATTTTGAGAGAGGATTTATCCGTGCTGAAGTAGTAAACTACGATAATCTGATAGCATGCGGCGGCTACAACCAGGCAAAGGAAAAAGGACTGGTGAGATCCGAAGGCAAGGAATACGTTGTACAGGACGGAGACGTTATACTGTTCAGGTTTAATGTGTAAAATAGTAACTATCCGCGGCTTTATTTGACGTAGGCATAGCGCAAGCTAGCTTGCAGCTATGCTTCGGCAAATATAGACGGGGAGGCTGTGCAAAACACACGAATAAACGTGAGCCACGCCAGTGGCGGGCCGTGGCAGAGCCACGGCGTTTATGAGTGTTTTTGTCGCAGCCGTGGATAGTTACAGAAATATATCGGAGGTAAATCATGGGTTTCTGGGGGAATGAGACATCCGTTCGTTTTCCGAACCTGGGTATAGAACTTTCGGACCTGCCGCGCGGTATCTCCATAGGAAGTTTTGAAATAGCTTTTTATGGGATCATCATAGCCATAGGTATGCTGGCCGGAGTCATGATATCCAGATGGAAAGCAAAAAAAACAGGACAAACCGTAGATCTATATCTGGACTTTGCCTTGTGGGCTATTCCTCTTTCGGTAATCGGAGCGAGAATCTATTATGTTATATTCGACTGGGATAATTACCGTTGGGATTTCTTAAAAATCATAAATATCAGGAACGGAGGACTCGCTATATACGGAGGTGTTATAGTAGCCATTCTGTCGGTTCTGGTATTTACAAAGATAAAGAAACTGAGACTGGGCCTTATGATGGATACCGGTATCATCGGACTGATCCTGGGACAGATCATAGGACGCTGGGGGAATTTCTTTAACCGTGAAGCTTTCGGAAAGTTCACCGATTCCTTCATGGCGATGCAGATAGACATTACCGACAGTGCGCTTCACTCCGTATACAAGCCTTCTGTTATATCGGATGCACAGCTCGCCGAGATGTATGTTGGTAAAGAAGATGCGCTCAATAATATTCTGGAGATAAGGAATAATATACAGACTCTGGCGGACGGGAGACAGTTCATACAGGTTCATCCCACATTCCTCTATGAGTCGTTATGGAACCTGATGGTTCTCCTGCTCATGCTCTTCATGTGGAAGAGAAAGAAGTTCAACGGTGAGATACTTCTGATATATCTTACAGGATACGGACTCGGAAGATTCTTTATAGAAGGACTTCGTACGGACCAGCTGTTTTTGTGGGGAACGGGACTTGCAGCTTCACAGCTCCTTTCGGCAGGTCTGTTTGTGGCAGGTGTGGTTCTTCTCATTGTATTCCACATAAGGGCTGCACGTTTGGGTGAAGCCGTATCCCTGGTGCTTGAACTTGACGGCGCAAGAACAAAGAAGGATGCAGATGAGACTGAGACTGACGATGTTTCTAAGCCTTCCCATTGAGGGGAAGGTGGCTGCGAAGCAGCCGGATGAGGTGTTACCTTGAAAAAACTGAATTTTTTTACAGGTGACATTGGCTTATACAAGATACATTACAAAACAGGTAAAATAATTTACCTGTTTTTTTATTTTAAATATACACTTAAAATGAAAATATAAACAGTCGTTCTGAAAATAAATACATATGTTCGTATATGTGTTACATTTCTTGTATCGAACATACTTTCGTACACAATATATGGATAATGCACAATTTTGTGGGCTTCAGGTCCTGTTTTACCGTCATTTTTAATTAAAAAAAATAAAAATTTTGTAAAAATAACTTGATTTTCTTGTGTATATATATTATTATTTATTCATTAGGTGGGGGCAAATCCCAAAAAAATCCAAAAAATGGGGGTGATAATCATGTTAATGGGTCAATATAGCCATACAATAGATCCAAAGAACAGGATTATCGTTCCGGTCAAGTTCAGGGAAGAGCTTGGAGACAAGTTCGTAATATCGATGGGACTTGACGGTTGCCTTTATCTTTGCAAGAACGAAGAGTGGGAAGAATTCCTTAAAGGGATGGTAGACAAGCTTCCTATGAATAAAGATGCGAGAGAAGTACA
>JAEEKN010000255.1 GCA_016282435.1 Lachnospiraceae bacterium
CGGGATCGAAGTAGCCCTTCTTGATCATGCTCTGAAGCAGCTCTACTGAAGAAGCAACACCCTGATTGTTCCAGGTCTTACCAAATGTCATGATGTCCTTAAGAGCTTTACCACCGATTGTCTTCTCGATGATGGGCTCAAGGTACTCGGTTACACACCAGGTATCATCTGTCTTACCAGCACAGCCGAAAGGAATGATGTTCTGAGCTAAAAGCTTATCGCAGCAATCATTAAGTTCATCCATTGTAGTAGGGATATGATCGTATCCAACCTTAGCAAGGATGTCCATGTTAGCGAAAAGTGTAACGATGTTGTAAGTTGTAGGAACGCCGTAATGCTTTCCGTTGTATGTGCTGTTACCAAGCTGAGCTTCTGTCATTTCGCCGTTGTCGATGTACTTCTGTAAAACTGAATCAAGGCAATGAACCTTACCAGCGTCTACGAAGTCACCAAGGAAAGCGCCTGCCCAAGTAAAGAAGATGTCAGGGAGCTCGTTAGCACCGATAGCTGACTTAATCTTTGTCTTGTAAGCGTTGTTCTCTGTAACTGTCTCAGTGATAGTTACCTTAGGATACTTCTCCTTAAGATCAGCAAGAGCCTTATCGTATGCGGGACGGTTTCCATCGCCCTCAGTAGCGATATCCCAAAGAGTAAGTGTGATCTCTTTGTCGAGAGCGCCTGTGCTTGCTGCAGGAGCATCTGTTGTAGTGTTAGTGTCGTTTGAAGTGTTGTTTGTGTTGTTTGTGTTGTCTGTGTTGCTTGTGTCCTTCTTCTCATCCTTTGAGCATGCTGCTAATGAGAAAACCATAGCAAGAACTAACAGCAAAGTAACTATACGTTTCATTTTTCTCCTCCTATAGAAAAAATGTGTGTGGTGGCAGAAATTCTGCCGGGTTGATATTTATCGAAAGCGGTTATCCGCTCAACGATCACTTTATTTTGTTTCCTGCTCTGCTTCGGTACGAACCATGGACCAGGGATACTCTATAAAGAGAGAATCACCTGAAAGAGTATAATACAATACTGCTTTTGAAGAATCACCATCGTATGTAAAGTTGATAATTCCTTCTTTTTCATCTACCTCGTATATCCCGGTGAAGTACCCGTCTTCCATAAAGGTGCCTTCTTCGGTAAATTCAAAAAAATAATCACTGTTATTCTTGTCAGCCCAGACACCGGCGATTCCGTTTTCATTCTTTCTGATCAACGGCTTATATTCGTTTTTCTCATAAAGATTAATACCTTCATCTGTTTTGACATATCTCAACTTCAGTTCGGTACCATTCTTATCTTTAAGGGTTATAAACGAATCGTCTTTTATATAAGAAGTATATTCCTGATTCTTTTTTACCTGCTTCCCATCCTCATATACTTTTAATACATATGAAGCTGTTCCGTCAGAATTCAGTCTTAAGATTTCTGTTGTCTTATCATGATTATATGCCCAGCTCTCTACTACAGTAGCTTCTTTGCTGCAACCACATAATAAAGATAAAACTGAAATCAGCAGGAGCATAAGAACAATTTTTTTTATCATTCTCATAAACCGTTTCCTCCTTGCTACGACAACAGTATATCCAAAACTTGTTTTTAAGTAAATGGAATATTTTTACCTTAGTAAGCACCTTTTTTACAATTTTCACAACTCATGTCATTTTTTTACCTCTTTTTTGTACACATTTACATATCGTCCGGATATGAAGATCCGTATCCCTACCATGCCTTTTATTATAAATGTCGATAAACGTATATTTTTTACCTGATACATTTATATACTTTTAGACAAAGATAAAAATATCCCCCCACCTTATACTCTACAAGGTGAGAGGATATCTTCAGTTTTGTTATATTTTGCAGTTCCCCATCAGTTTCTCTGAGCATCCAGAACATTATCACAGATGATAGCCAGAGTGATCATCACATCCTGCATACTCTCATCCCTGATTGAAATACGGTATGCATCCGACCAGAAAGTACAGTCAGTATCGATATGACCGATTACACTGCCGCCGAGCTGGATATCAAAGTCAAATCCCAGAACATCTCCTAACACTACCAGGGCCTGTCCGTTTATAGTTCCGTCCAGCTCAGGTCTGGTGAGCTTCATCTTCTTTTTAATCTTGCCGAGTTCCTTTCCATCCTTCTCGATGGTATACTCAGGCATGATAGCGATAGCTTTTTTCTTAAGCTTTATAACTTCTGTACCGTTCTTCTGAATAGAGAAACTCAGTCTCGTAAGAGCTCCCTCTACATGATAAACAATATTCTGATCCTTATCCAGGATATCAAACTGGGGCTTAAACGAAAATGCTTTCTGTTTCATAAAGAAGGAAATAGCCTCACCCGTGGAAGTCTTTACAGGTGCCGACGCAGCTGACTGATTCACGGTTTCACCGGCTTCAAGCTTCTTTATAACTTCCAGCAGTTCATCAACTGCCCTGTCGGCCTTTGAAGTCTCTTCATCCTTGTGTCCGAAAAACATATCCATTCCGGCATTCAGCGCGGTTTTTGCA
>JAEEKN010000256.1 GCA_016282435.1 Lachnospiraceae bacterium
CATTTTCCGTTTTACGCAGGCAGGTTCCGAGGTTTCGGCTCTGCTTGGCCGTATGCCTTCCGCAGTAGGTTATCAGCCTACGCTGGCGACGGAAATGGGCGCGCTGCAGGAGAGAATTACATCCACCAAGCGCGGCTCTATCACATCTGTTCAGGCCGTTTACGTCCCTGCGGATGACTTGACAGACCCCGCGCCCGCAACAACATTCACCCATCTGGATGCTACCACGGTTCTTTCCCGTGATATCGCTTCCATGGGTATTTACCCCGCAGTTGATCCTCTGGATTCCACCTCACGTATCCTTACGCCCGAGGTTGTGGGCCAGGAGCATTACGAAGTAGCCCGCGGCGTTCAGAAGGTTCTTCAGAGGTACAAGGAACTTCAGGATATCATCGCCATCATGGGTATGGACGAACTTTCCGAAGAAGACAAGATGACAGTATCCCGTGCACGTAAGGTTCAGAGATTCCTGTCACAGTCATTCTCCGTAGCAGAACAGTTCACCGGTCTTCCCGGAAAATATGTTCCGCTCAAGGAAACCTTAAGAGGCTTCAAGATGATACTTGACGGCGAGTGTGATTCACTGCCTGAGAGTGCATTCCTGTTCGTAGGCTCGATCGACGAAGTATTCGAAAAGGCTAAAAACTAATATAATCTTCGCTCAAAATGACAGATAACTTTTTCTCATATACAGGCTTCCCCTTTTTAGGGGAAGCTGTCTAATGAGCATGTATGTGAGATGTCATAAGAAAGGTATAACAGGTACAACACATGAATACATTCCCGATTCAGATAGCAACACCGGACGGACTGTTGTTCTCCGGTGACGTAGAGAGAGTAAAATGCAGAACCGTAACAGGTGACATGGCAGTTCTTGCCGGCCACTGTAACTTCTGTACGGCCCTCGGCATGGGGGAAGCATATATCAGACTTGAAGATGGTACTCAGCGTTCCGCAGCATGTATCGGCGGTATGCTGTCCGTCTTGGACGGCACATGCCATCTCCTCGCTACCACCTGGGAGTGGAAAGAAGACATAGACGAGCAGCGTGCCCTGTCTGCAAAAGAAAGGGCTGAAGCACGCTTAAAAGAAGAAAACTTAAGCGAGCGCGACCAGCGTATCGCCCAAGCCAAGCTTCACCGCGCTCTTGTCCGTTTAAGTGTTAAACAATAATACAGGAGGACTAAAATGAAGAGACCATTAAAAAAGTGTATCGCTTTTCTGCTTTTTATGGCATTGTCATTGCAGCTGGTTTTTACCGCTACACCTAACAAAGTATCTGCAGCTTCTTCAGCACCTTTTGAAGTCTACAACGGATATATCAGCCAGTATAACGGTACCGATTCCAACTGGGTTATTCCCGAAACCGATGCTACAGGTATTTCACTATACTATGACGAAGTACTCGAATCCATCGTCATACCCGAAGGAATCAAGGAAGTCAGCTTATACTGCATTACTAAATTAAAAAAGATAACTTTCCCTTCAACTGTTACTTCTATTTCTTTGTGTTTCTGCGATGAACTTGAAACACTTGATCTCTCAAATCTTACAATCACCGACGAAACACACATTTCCATCTCCGAATGTGGAAAACTTAAAACCATAAAAGCCGGAGAACTTGGAAGCAGCGATGTTCAGAGTACTCTTTATGCCGATTACTGTCCCGAATTAAAGACTATCGATTTTGCAGATGCTTCTCTTGACAGCCTTTACATTCAGAACTGTGAAAAGCTTGAAGAGATCGATGTAAAAGAAACCAATTTTGTTTACCTGAATAATCTTCCTTCATTAAAGAAGTTTGATATTCCCGAAAAAACTGTTGACATTGCTTTATACGGCGTAAAATTTGACGGCATCACATTAAAGAACAACGAAAATTATGAGATTAAAAACGGCGGTCTCTATCATACATACAAGACCGAGGATGATGAAGTCATTACCGTCCTTGAAGCAATTGATGTAAACAAAGAAACCATTAATATTGCTGATGGAACTACATCAATATCATTCCTTAACCTGTCAGGAAATTATTACAAAGTAAAAACCATAAACATGCCTGACAGTATCGAGGAGTTATCCGCACACGCATTCTACGGCGGAACAAGCATTAAGAAGATCAATATGTCAAAGAATGTCATCACCATGGGATCATACGTATTTACAGGAGTAGACGCAGATATCACCATTCCTGAAAAAACAAAATATGTAGACTCCGAAGCATTCTATGAATACGGCGGAAAATTATCTTTAGCTAAGGATACAAAGTATTTAACCTCTTATGAGGACGGAATCTATCACCACTATTACTATGATAATGATGGTGTGGAAACCCTCAGCTTTACTGAACTTGTTTACTATCCTTCGAAGAAGACCTCGATAAAGTTCGCTGAAAACGTGAATTACATCGGAACCGGGGTATTTAAGAATTCGTCTATAAAGAGTCTTGATATTCCCGAGGGCGTATCGTATCTGGAGCTCGATCTCAATAATGCAAAGAACCTGAAATCCGTCACCATTCCTTCAACCGCAGAGTATATTTCCTCTCCTTTCTTCTTCAATGCTCCTGCATTAAAGAGTATAAAGGTTAGCGAGGACAATAAGTATTACGCTTCTTATAAGAACTGCCTGTACACCAAGGAAATGGATACACTTCTCGATGTACCCGGTGCCTTAACAGACATAGTAATACCCGAAGGCGTTTTATCAATTCCTTACTATATTATAGACAGTAATTGGGAATACATACCCGAGACGGATGAATATATTGAAACAAATAAGCCTACCGTCACATTCCCCAAGAGCCTCACAAGCATTCCTTCATTCAATTGTGAGCTTGCTAAAGTATATGCCGATACAGACCTTGCAGAGTACATAGTTGCTTCAAACGAAGAACTTGAATTCTGGGGAAGGGAATACGATTACGAGCCTACCCTCATCAATTATGTTCTGAGAGACTCCAACAAAGATCTTCTGAACATGATCTGGGTTGTAGATGAAATGACCGTAAAGAAGGGCAAAAAGGAAACCGCACAGGTATCTCTTCCTTCCGGCCTTGTAGCATGCAGCGAACTTACCCTCGGCAAAAACACCGAATGTAAGATCAGCTACTCTTCTTCCAACAAAAAGATCGCCAAGGTTAATTCAAAGACCGGCAAGATTACCGGCGTAAAGAAGGGAACATGCACCATCAACGTAACATGTACCATCGACAACGGTAAGAAAACAACTTCCAAGAAGTTCAAGATCAAACTCAAAGTTAAGTAAATTTCGAGGTAGGGATTAT
Source organism: Lachnospiraceae bacterium (assembly GCA_016282435.1). Lineage (GTDB taxonomy): Bacteria > Bacillota > Clostridia > Lachnospirales > Lachnospiraceae > RUG11977. The sequence continues at coordinate 3,287 of JAEEKN010000256.1, forward strand.
GGATAAAGATAATCTTCATTTATACAGGCGCAGATTTATTCCTGACGAACTGATATACCTAAAGGATGACAAAATCCTCAAACTCGAGGATAACCTGCTGATCACCAGTTGGAAAACACTGAATCCGAAGACCGATTTTGCAAGCGGTGTTTCCGCTTTCTTCATCGATAAAAACTGGAAAGTCAGCAAAATCCTGGATCATGAAGGGAATCTGATGCACTGGTACTGCGATATAATCGATTGTTTATGGGATGAAGATGCCAACAGTCTCACCTACGAAGATCTGCTGTTTGACGTAGTAGTTTATCCCAACGGCATGGCCAAGGTTCTGGATTGCGACGAAGCAGCCGAAGCCCGTGAGAAAGGACTCATAACCGAGGAACAGCTCTTAAAAGGCTTAAAGTCTATGAATGAGCTTCTGAACCTCATCTACCAGGGACGTTTCGACAGACTTGAAGCAGTAGTCGAGGGAGCTATAGCAGAGCAACAGGATTGATCAACAAAAAAATTTAAGGACCGTATATCATAGGGTATGCGGTCCTTTTTTGAACAATGTTACCTAGAAAACGCCTTCTGCGTTTCCTTGATAGTTCAATGGTTATGATAACTTAGAGATACGTCTTACGTGATTTGCGCCGTTGGAGAACGGAGTATCCAGGAATGTATCCACAATCTTAAGTGCCAGTCCGTCTGCCACAACTCTGGCTCCCATAGCCAGGATATTGGCATCATTGTGCTGACGAGTAGCTTCGGCACTGAAACAGTCTCCGCAAAGTGCCGCTCTGATCTCCCTGTGCCTGTTGGCTGCTATAGAGATTCCGATTCCTGTACCGCAGATGAGAATACCCTTATCTGCTTCGCCCTTGATGATGGCCTGGCTCACAGCCTCGGCAAAATCAGGATAATCACAGGATGCCTCGCTGTATGTTCCGTAGTCCTTGAACTCTTCTCCTCTTTCCTTCAAATGTGCCATAACAGCCTGCTTTAAAGCATATCCTGCGTGGTCACTTCCTACTGCTATCATTTTAGTCGTCCTCCTCTTCTTCCTTCTGTTTCAGTTTCAGAATAATAAGCGCAATGCTTATCAACACTGTTACGATATCCAGTGTAATGCTGAGTTTCCTAAGTGTTTTCTTCTTCATGATCATACCTCCACTATATGATATCCGGCTGCTTTCATCAGCCTGTTCATAATAGCCTGCCCCAATCCGCCTTCCGTAAACCCTTCGGCGTATATAAATTCTGCCTTTATCTCATCAAAGAATCTCAAGGCATCAAAAAGACCTGCAGCTATCTCAGCTTCGTTTTCACGCGATCCGATGTCATAAATAAATACCCGGGCATCGGCGTTTTCCTTACTCCCTGCATTAGATCCCCCATGGATAAAACGGGCATTCGTAATGTCCGAATAACGTTTTGCGAGCTCATCGCTGGTAAGAACACCGACTACATGCCCTGCTTCCAGCTTCTCCAGTACCTTTTTCTTTATGGTTCCCGAAACCGCATCTATATCACCTTCAAATATCGTAAGATCCCCTTTGGGAGCGTAGTGTCTGTACTTCATACCCGGAGCCTTGGCTACGATATTCTCATCCTTAGTACGCTTTAATACAGCCCTGTCATATTCTATATCGGGAAGCGCTTCACGTAACATTTCAAGGGTGATATATCCAGGGCGCAAAATAAGCGCCGGCTTAACAGTCAGATCCACGATGGTCGACTCAAGTCCGATATCGGATGAACCACCGTCTATTATCATATCTATCCTGCCGTCGAGATCCTCTATCACATGCTCAGCCTTCGTAGTACTGGGCCTGCCCGATGCATTTGCACTCGGTGCGGCTATGGGAATACCCGCTTCTTTTATCAGCCTGTTTGCTATAGGATGTGAAGGCATCCTGATAGCGACCGTATCGAGGCCCCCCGTTGTTTCCTTTGGAATGGCATCGGATTTATCGAGTATCATGGTGAGCGGTCCCGGCCAGAACCTGTCCGAGAGCCTACGAGCCTCCTCAGGTATATGCGATACCAGGGGCTCTATCTCACTAAACTCAGATATATGCACTATCAAAGGATTATCCGAAGGTCTGCCTTTTGCCGCGTAAATTCTCGCAGACGCGGTACTGTCATATGCATTTCCTCCGAGCCCGTATACCGTTTCCGTAGGGAATGCCACGAGTTTCCCCGCGCGAAGCAGTTCTGCCGCCTCCTTAAAATCTTCGGACGACATATTTGATGCGTCAATCTTCTTTATTACTGTTTTCATTTTCACACCTCATCCGTTGATGAGTATATCAAAATATTATGATTTAGTCAAATCCAAATTCTATAGCAGAGTCACATTTCCCTGTTCATCAACCTTTGCAATATCTATCAGAGTGATTTCCTTATTTGCAGGGTTGGTGAACGCTGCGGAAACGACTGCCGGTACCCCCGCATCTTTAGACGCGGTAAGTACAAGATTCATGGTCTTTGCATCAAACTTTGCTTTTACGGTAGCACCTTTGTCACTGGTCACTTTATCATTTTCATTAAATGTAACCAGGGTCTTTCCGACATAAATCTTTATCTTGTCGGTAGTGGTTGACATATTATCGATATAGGTATCGAGAACCAGTTTAAAACTAAGAGAATCTCCTTTCTGAACTAACTTCAGCTCAGCAGAAGTATTAACTTGTTCCAGCTTTGCGGTGAATACAGGATTGCTTACAACTGCCGTCATAGAGACTTTTTTGTTGCTCTGATCGCATATGACATCGATTTTTACAGAAGCCGGTTTATTCTTTGTATGATCGAAATCAACGCCTTTTATGGTAAAAAACTGATTTCCCTTTTCATCGACATCTATTTCACTGATGCTCACATATTTAGCCTGTTCAGGCTTTGATACCTTAACTTTATACGTACATTCTTCAGAAGCTGTTCCGTCCTTCAGGAAAGGCGTGATATATACCTTCAGAATACTGTTTGCCTCTATGTTCTCTTTCTTCATCAAAGTGTCTTTGTCCGTCGAACCGGGCGTACCTGACAGATACACTTTAGACGGTGCAGCCAGTATATCGACTTCAAATACTTCATAATTCATAGAACCCGTATCACACGCATAAACATATACTTTTCCGGCCTTTTTTGCCGTCAAAACACCCTTATTGTTCACGGATGCATTTTTTGATTTTGTGCCGAAAGAAACCTTGTGACTCGTTCCTTCGAATGAAGGCACTACAGAAGAGTCCGATACAAACCATACCATCTTCCCCTTTTTTACCTTGCCCTTATCATCCTTCCAGTTCGTAGCCCTGAGATTTGTCGAAAGAGTTATCTTTTTATAATTCTTGTATCCGTTCTGCCAAACCGTGGCATCCGCACTCGGAACACCGGTACCTACGGTTATCTCGCAAGACGCAGAAAGCACCTTGGGAGAGTCCGTAAGTGTCGAGGAATACAGTGTCGCGGTAAGGATCATTTTTCCGTCACGAAGCCCCTTTATCACCGCTTTGGTGCCTTTCGTTGTCATCGTAACATAGCGGGATGCGGGATAAGTATCTGCATCATCAGCCACTTTCATGGTCCAGATGACACGGTCATCACTGCCTTCCGAAAGGACCGCATTTACCACTGCTTCTTCTTTTGCTTCCAGTGTCAGTTCTTCTTTGTCGAGCTCGATTTTGTCGGACGGAGCCGATATGATAGGTGCTTCATATATCATCATCGAACCATAGTCCGTCGTATAATACATGAACTGTGAAGAGCTTTCCTTACCCGTGATGAAAGGTTCCACATAGGATACAAAATTCTTTTCCTCGCCTCTCGGGAACACTACATAAATATAGTCACTTCCCGTGTAACGGTTCGTTATCACCTGATTGGCAAATTCTTCGGCGTTATCCTTGCTAAATCCTTCCGATGAATAACATTTAAACCTGCCAAAAAACGATTCGTCAAGGTCATCCGCAAAATCAGGAACATCATACAATCCGTAATACCCTGCCGCATACGGTCTGTGACTCTTTGAAAACAGCGATGACGGCATGAAGAAATATGTATAACCGGCATTATTAAAGCCATTGGGATCTGCCTTGTTCGGATCGTCCCAGGTCACATCACACAGATACCATTTATCATCCATCTGTACGGCATTCCATGCATGCGCCTCGTTTTTTCCGGTTCCGAGTATATAGACATTCGGGATACCCGCCAGAGTGAGGACATACTCAAATGTTTTTGCATACCCTTCGCATACCGCTCCCTGTCCGGTAAAAACACCGGCTATCGAATGTGCCCACTTTGCGCTCTGCGGAGTCTTCCCCGATTCGTATGCATAATCGATGTTGTTTATGATCAGGTCATGAAGCTTAAGGGCAGCATAGAAATTGTCCTTAGATTCAGCTATTCCTTTTATCTCGTCTACCCATGTATCAAGCTGGTCAGCTATAGAATCATCGACCTCTTTCCTCGCAGCATAGGAATAGTAGTACGGATTAACCTTAAAAGTCAGCAAATAA
>JAEEKN010000257.1 GCA_016282435.1 Lachnospiraceae bacterium
GGCTCATCATAAGCCATATTCAGATGTTCTGCCATGTACTTTTCCGGGTTCCATTTAGAATTGCTTATCGGGAGACCGTCAAACTTAGTCAGTTCAATAGGGACGGGCTTGCCATTTTTGTTCCCGACTATCTCAATATCAGACATCAGGTCTATACGGTAGTGCCATATTCGCTTATCGCCTTTTTTCTTACCTATACAGTATATATTGTCATGATATACTACCAGATGATAAGGGCTGAGCATATGCACATAATCATCCTTGGGTATCATCTTATGGTCATCGGTATATCTGTTGAATCTAAATCTTATCTGCCATAAACTATTAATGGCTTGCTGTATTATCTTCAGATTTTCGGCAAAACGCATTTTTTCATTTAGGTTTCTACTACCGAAACGACCATATACCGCCCGAGGATTGAATAACAATTTGCCATCTCTCCAGAACGGGGACTCATAATATAAACTCGCAGTAGTCATGAGTCTTCTGATCAGTTCCTGTTTTTCATCCACGGATATCATTTCCGAAAAACAGATAAGCTGTATCAGGCTGTCTAATTGGGCATCACTAAACAAATGAACATAAGAAAAACCTGATATCGTAGGTGCCTTACCTTTTTTATCGCCCTTGGTCTTTCCAGCCTTATCCGATTTTCCCTCAGACTTTTTATCAAACTCAAGTTTCTGTTTTAAGAGATTTTCCTTATAGCCGTCATACTTAACCTTATATTCCTTTTCGTTTTCTTCAGAGTACTCCATAGGATTTATCTCCTGAAGCATGTTTTCCAGGATGGCAGTTAATGTATTGTCAGCTATTGGGGGTGTTCCATTCTTAAGCTTTGCTACACGGTATAAGCGCAGACATTCTCCCAGTTCCTTCTTGGAGACGGTATGTTTTTCATCTGTGATCAACCGTAATACTTCCAGAAGCTGAAGTACCCCTCTGTCTGCACTGTATTTTCCTTTATCCGGAGCATCAGGTACACTGATACCGTTAGCCGATTTTGCAAACGCATTGGATAACATGGTACAGACATCTATATCCGCCCGGGACACTGTAGTATTTCTCCCATCGCTGTTCTTCTTTGCTTTTGACCTATTACTGAATCCCAAAGTATTAAGCTGTGTATCCAACTCATGATACATATTTCCATCAATATATGGAGTCGCATGCGTTAGGAGCTTACTTGTCTTTGGATCAAATTTTTTTATCGCCGAGATAAAACCTTCCCATCCTACTTGTGATAGATCATCTTCAATATCTGCTTTTTTTGAATCCGTAAGATTTAACTTCGCCAGTATTTTCCGCGCTCTGTAATGAATGTACCTTTCAAAATTAGTATAAAGTTTCGTCCAGGCAGGATCATTGTATCCTTCTTTAGCTTTTTTCGCCAAATCATTAACCTCAGATTCAGATAAAAAGCCCTCATCTTTTTCGTTATTCTCTATACCCATATTTTTGTACCCCATTGCCTTCTCTAAAACATTTTTGAATCAAGATTACCTTGTAAACACCTTCACTTTTCTTCGGTAACAAAACAATGCTCAATTTTTACGAATTTATTATAACTAGTATATCACAACATCTTTCTTTTTCCAACATTATTTTCTATAGCAGAATATCGACCAACCAAAGCCAAAATCATATTTGAATCCATAACGGTCAAATATAGCGTCAAACTCATTTTTGGCGGCATCATATATTTTAGGGAGATATACTTGTCTCGTCCTATATTTCTCTCTGCATATTTTTTTAACTTCTTCGAGCAGATCCTCCGGCATTTTTCTGACATCATACATATCTTCCGCAGTTACATCTGTACCGGCATCCCACTTTTCCTGTTCGGTGAGGTATTCAGCATATGTATCATACCTTTCATAGTTAAGCATTTGATCTGCCTCCGCCCAGCCACAGAACCGCCGGTACTCTTCCCAGGTATCAAACACCAGTGGATCCCATAAGCTGTAATCAGGATCGTCAAATTCCTTAACATAGTTTTCAATAATATCTTCATAATCATACGCTTCAGAATCGATATCATCCTGCAGGAATCCGGTCTTTTCAAAAATATATGCCCATGCTTCATCGCTGATATTTTCACCATATACCTCATACTCATGGAAACAGAAAAATTCATACATTGCTCCGGTATATACTATATCAAAGATATGCTCGGGACCAGAATAATCTTTCCGGATATATTTTCCATCGAGGTCTGTCAGTTCGGTTAATCCGGTGGTATACTCTGATGGATTGACGTTTTCTTTGCACAGCACATTTTTCATGCCATGCCACGTTTTATTCTCCTGTTCATCATATGTATACAGGTTCCCATTGGTCAGTATTGCAACCTCTCCAGCGTTCCAAAATCCCCATTTCCGGCAAAAACTAATCAGATCCTCAGTCAGCTTTTCAAGTGTTTTCTCTTCATGCGTATTTACCATAACCGTTCCTCACTTTCTTTTAAACGTTTCAGATTTCCTTACAGCCCACAGGCAACCCGTGCTCATCAAAAATATATTCGTTGATTTCTTCCATAGCCGGAACCCTTATATTATGCTGTTCCAGTAGTTCATACACATTCTCATTATGATCGTATAAGGAATTCAGCTCAATCTTACAGAAACATATCTTTTCCTGCCCGTCAATATAGGTACATATCATGAATTTTACCCATTCAGGATCGTACGTGGGCAACTCCCACCCGCTAACATCATAACCATAAATTCTCTCACCTGTACCTAGCGATACATCTGCTACGGATACACGGTATAACTTTTCCCGGTACCGATCCGCCCTATCCATATACAATACATAAGGACATTCCATATTGGTCAGGAACCGGTACAGTTCCCAGATTTTGTTACATGTGATCTCCTTTGGCCTCTCCGTAACGTTGCAAAATTTTTTCTCCATAATAAATACCTCCGATTTTTGGTTGTCCCATAATTTAGGAGCAAGCTCTCCTTAAGGGCATTCGTTTATCGTGCAATTAAAAAGCAGACCACCGATCGGCGACCTGCTTTCTGTATATATTATGTGACTTTTAATCTTCAATATTTTAAAGATTAAAAAATCCGGATGTCATAATAGATCATCCGGATTCTTTCGATTATTTTTTCATTTTCAATCAGAGAACCGTCCCTCTGATTGATTTATACCGACATATCGAATCTGCTGCCGGGTTCGGGTACTTCTGCAGGAATCTTATCCCAGTCTATCTTGGATATCTTGTCGATAAGTTCCGCTTCGGTTTTGGCTGTCAGCCTGATCTTCTTTACGGAAGTCTCATCATTTTCGGCAGCCTTCTGGGCATTTGCCTTCTCGGCTTCAGCCTTTTCCTTCGATTCTTCGATGCGTTCCTTCTGTTTTGCGGATATCTTCTCGAGATCTGCAAACAAGGTCATGGAACCGTCATCGTTAATATCTACAGAAAACTTACTGAAGACATCCGAATTGCTTCCATCGGCTGCGGCACCTTCCGCTCCGCTAAATCCGAACTGCTGGTTAATCCTGTCGGACATCTCCACTACGGTCCGGATGGTGTTGATTTTGTCCATAGCATACTTTTCATCGTTTGCCATGCGCTCCATCTCTTCAGTAGAGAGTACTACCGAGAATTCCTTGTCGCTTCCTTCCACCAGTGCCCGCTTGTCATCATCGGAACCTGCGATAATAAAATCAAAATCGTCGTTGATATCTCTCAGTTCATTCAGGAACTTTTGAGCTTTCGCTGACAGCTTTGACTCAGCGGATTCGGATGTTTTACTGACAGAACTTGTTTCTTTTGCTTTTGCGGACGCCGTGCTGCGAGTGGTTCTCGACGTAGGTCCGGTATACGTACCGGCGGGCGTTGTCAATCCATTAGTAATCATCACTTCTACCTCCTTGTATTATTTTTTGCTTTTGGATAATCCCTTATCCAAACTGTGGCAATCACAGGACAGGGTACACCTATCCAGTTCATGTATCGGCATTTTCGTCCAAAATCTTAACCCCTTCGGAATTATTTGTCCAGTTTTTTAATCTTTAAGCCTGTGATCACATATCCGTATGATGAATTCTTTGACTTCTTTACCGTATATGTGAACCTGTAGTTGGCACCATTATCAGCTGCTCCCCAATAGCCCCAGTACACGTCTTTGGTAGCAGTGTATTTATTTCCGTTCTTCTTGATATTAAAATCATATACATCAAATACATCTTCAGTATCCATCGAAACCATGATGACATATCCCAGCTTCTTATCCTTATATGCATCTATCAGGTATGAGAATTTGTCGGATGTAAGATTCTTTTTCTTTACTTTCTTCCCGAAAATATTTTTAGCCGATTTAGTAAGTTCCGTTTCGTTAAATGAATAATAATGGTCTGCATAATCTTCATCCTGAGAATCATCCCAGTAATCTGTATATATTTCTTCTACTTCGGATACAGTCATCGCAGCAGCTCTTGCCATTATATTCTTCGTCAGCTTTACCTTGCCTGTAATTTTTTCATCACCGCTGTATGTCAACAGGGATAATTCAAAAATCTCTACGTCGGATATGAGTTCGGTTATGGCTTTTTCTGCGTCCGGTTTGCCTTTTTTATTGTCATCAGAGTTTTGTGTGGTATCATCGGATGGTATAAGTGCCGATCCCGTAGGAGTATTGCCGGTAAATTCCTGGACCCAGTATTTCCTGCCGTTTACTACATAACAGCCTATGCCTATAGCCTTGAAGCTGCTGTTAAGCATATTACGTCTGTGTCCCTGACCGGAATATTTGTCGTTATCTTCACGCCATGCAATGTAAACACTGTATGCAGAATCCTGTCCGTAGGCTATGTTCTCACCCACGGTTCTTTCCCATTTATATCCGCAGTCATCGTATGCTGTAAAACAGTCGGACCCGTCAGGTCGTGTATGACTAAATTTTTCTGCTATCTCTTTTGCACGGAGCATAGCTACTTTTTCGAGTTCATAGTCATAAACCAGATCCTCCAGACCGGAACACTTTACTTTCTTTGTGTTATCCTCATTCCAATACCATGCATCTGAGCCCTTACGGAACTCGTTTATGTACTCGAGCATGGATCTTGCCTCATCCTGTGCATATGTTCCTTCTGCCGCAGATACATTTGTGAGCGGTGCAATAAGAAGCATTGCCAGGAGCGACAGTAAAAATATCCTGATGTATGGTATCCTGTTTTCTCTTGCCTTCATACTTAATTTCCTCCTTTAAATATGTTGTATCACTGTCAGTCGTGGGTTGACCCCGACTGAAATGAATTTTCTCCCACTTTTGCTACGCCATGGGGTAGGGGATATCTTCAGTATAATTATATGATACCATCCTGCTGCATGTTTTTCAATCAAAATTTGAGGTTATCCCATGTTTTGACCCCAACATATTAATATATGTATGTTCCTAGAAAGCACTGTCAAATGTTCAGTAGGAGAATCTACATTATTTTTTTCAATTTTTACTTGACAACTGCACATGTTTTATATATAATGCTGATTATATAACAAGGATTATACAAAAGAAAGGGTTGGTCACTATGCCACCAAAAGTAAGAATAACAAAGGAAATGGTTGCGGATGCCTCGTTTGAGGTGATTAGGTCGTATGGGCACGAGAATTTGAATGCCAGGACAATATCGGAATATCTGGGATGCTCGACTCAACCGGTACTGTACAGCTTCAAGACGGTTGACGAAATTCGTGAAGCTGCATATGAGATATCAGATAAGTATCATACGGAGTTCATTTTACCGAAGGAGACCGATGCAAACCCGATGCTGGCGCTGGGGCTCAATTATGTGCGGTTCGGTCATGAAGAGAAGAACCTGTTCCGTTTTTTATTCCAGACAGACAAGTTCGGAGGAAAAGATGTGGCAGCTCTTATGTCCGATCCCGGTCTTTCGGAGATCATGAAGATCATGGCAGCAGGACTCAAGGCAGATATAGAACGGGCCAAAGAGGTGTTCCTGACATTTTTCTGTGTAGCTCATGGAATGGCAAGTCTGCTTGCCAATAATTCCATGGAATATGATGAGGGACAGTGCAGGAAGATGTTGGAAAATGTATTTCTCGGAATGAGCTGTCATAAGGAATCCACTCGCTAGAGAGTTCCTCTTTATGACTAAGTTTGGAAAGGAAAATAATATGCGTAAATTGTACGAAAAGAAAGAAATACTATTTGCAGTGCTTTGGATTGTTGCTTACTGCGTTGTTTTGGGCACGATAAGAGGCAATTTCGGGGATGAGAGCATCTATATGCTCATAGCTCTGATTGTTTTTACTGCAGGAATCATCGCATTTGTAAAAATAAATCATCTGGAAGAAAAGTATGGTCTTGACAGATGGCCAAAGAATATGAAAAAGTATCTATTCTTTATACCGATGTGGATCTTGGCTACGGGTAATATCTGGGATGGGTTCGGTCCTTCATATCAGGGCACTTCACTGGTGTTCGCGGCAATCTCCATGATCCTTGTCGGCTTTGTAGAAGAAATGATTTTTAGGGGATTCCTTTTCAGGGCGATGCTCTCAAAGGACAAGGCTGCTGTTGCAATCATCGTTTCTGCCGTGACATTTGGTATAGGACATATCGTTAATCTTTTTACCGGGCAGGCAAGTTTTGAGACAGTCATACAGATCATCTTTGCAATCAGCTGGGGATTTATCCTGACGATGGTTTGCTATAAGGGCGTCAGCATTATCCCGTGTATCATAGCGCACTCCATGATCGATGTTCTTTCGCTGTTCGGTGCGGATAATGAGATTGTTGACTGGATATATATCGGAACAACGATAGTTGTTGCAATTGTTTACTGTACATATCTTGGGAAGATGAAAAACGAAAAATAGAAATGTGTGCCGTCAGGTTCACAACAAAAGCACCTATCAACTTCAATCGAGGCTGATAAGTGCTTTTGTTGCTACACTTTGTTAGATATTTAAGTATTGATCAGTCGTCGAGATGGTAGATATAGTCTCTCTCCGCCATGAGAATCTCATCATAAGCCTCAAGCTTTTCGATGAGTTCTGTAATACCCTCGGCATCGGTATCTTCCGCAAGTGATACGGCATACATATTTAGTCCGTCGTAGTCGTAAAGAATACTCAAACCGAGCTTTTTGAAGATTTTCTTAAGCTGCTTTTTTGAAGCATCTTCCGATACGGAAACTATGACGGTATTTAAGCTGTACTCGGGTTCTACGGGATTTACCTCGATCACATCGTCAGAGGTATTATCAGTGAGAGGTACGATATCAGTAATCTCAGCGCTTCCGTCCAGACCCTTGTAAATATAAACCAGTGAATAATTTACGGGTGCACCGGGGTAAACAACCTGTGATTCACATAAAATACAGTAATTCATTCCTGCTACTACCTGCTCTGACAGAACTGCCAAAGGAGTGTATGATACTCCGTCCAGATTATTCATAGCCTTGTTAAAAGCTTTTTTGATGCTCTTTGTAACCTTGGGCTTTGAAGACTGGAACCATCCACCGGGGAGTTCGTTGATATTTGTCTCTACATTTGTATCAATGATCTCGTTGATACTTACTTTGCCCTTTAAGTCCTCATATATTGAAACGATACAGTAATATTCTGTGGCATCCGGAACTACAGCCTTGATCCTGCAAAGGTATAAATGGTTGGTTCCTGCTACTACCTGGCTTGCAAGGTATGCTACGGGTGTTACTTCGCTTCCTACATACTTTTTGAAAGCCTTCTTGAAGATTTTCTTGCGTGCCTTTGTAAGATTGGGAGACTTTGCCTTTTGGAAACCACCCACAAGTTCTAACTGGCCGGTGATCAGTTCAGCTTCACCTGTCTCGATACCGTCCGTTGCAGAATACAGGTATTTTCCGCCTGTTACCAGGTCACTAAGTTCTTCTGCAGAGATGGATACGGTTTGTAAATCCTGTTTTTCTTCTGCATGTCCGGGTACGGGACAGGTCAGCATACCTGCTAACATTACAGCACCTAAAGTATAAACAACTTTTCTCATTACTAAATCCTCCTAAAGATAATGTCAGTTGACATCTGTCTTTTATAATAATATTAGGAAACTAACGACGTACAGCTATCTGTATGAGCATCGGATCTCACGGAACATCATTCCTTTATCCGTTTCCGATGATTAGACGATAGGCATCCCGGTCAGGTTCCAGAAATATTTTAGTCCCAACGGAATGATTTGTAAAGTGTTGTTTTATGCTTTTTGGGATTATTTGACTGCAAGTATCCTCATATACCAGCGTCAACAGTTCTCTGATTTCCTGTTTACATTTTCTGTGTTTCATGCCCTTTAGGGCACCTATATACCTTAAAAACTGACCGGCAGTAAAATCCTCATACATACCTTGCAATTGAGGTGTATATCCGACCTTTTTCCTGTATCCGGCACCAAAAGACAGAATATCCTTATCGTTATACAGTATCTTACCCTCGGTTCTTTGTCAAAGTCACCTCGAAAACGCCTTTAGCGTTTCCTCGGTAACAAAACGATGCTCCGCGTCTCATTTCAGGCGGGGCTTGAACCCCGCCTGAAACAAAGATCTCCCCCCACCTTCGCTACGCTAAGAGGTGGGGGATATCTTCTGTTTTGTTATATTGTCAGTTATCAGATTCAGCAGTGTAGATTTCCCGGCACCGTTTGCTCCTAATATACCGGTTATGCCTTCATTTACTCCGATTCTTCAAACAAAGTCCTATAACTTTCAGTCCACTCTCCCTTTCCTTTGATTATGTCCTCTATCGGACAGCTCTGGTAGA
>JAEEKN010000258.1 GCA_016282435.1 Lachnospiraceae bacterium
GATATGGAATTCATGGGACCTGTGCGTATGAAGGATGTTGAAGAGGCACAGCAGAAGATCGTTAATATCATCAGAAAGCTTGAAGATGCCGGCGAGATCATCATTTCCAGAGGCGGAGGTGACGATATAGTTGTCTAATGTGATAAAGGCTTACAGTATTTCGTATGATGAGCCTGCCAAAAAACTTGATAATAATGAAAAAGCAGAGACTTTCCGCAAACTTTATGTAGAACAGGTAGAAAAAGAGGCGGAAGGAAAAAATGAAGATGACGGGTTTTATGATGAAGAGAATCTCGAAGATACTTTTACAGAAGGTATAACAGGAGAAAAAGTCATCATAAAGGGCAGTGACGATGAGACTCTGTCTGAGCAGGAGAAAGTGATACTCAACCGTCAGAGGGAGATAGAAAAGCTCAATAAAAAGCTCGAAGAACTGAGAATAGAGGCTGGAAGGATACTGGACGAAGCAGAGGAACAGGCCGAGGAGATAGTAAACAAAGCCAGGGAGGATGCCGAGACCCAGTATGACAGCCTGATAGCCGAATATACCGAAAAGGGCTACGAGGAAGGACGCCGGACCGCGGAACAGGAATGTAACGACCTGAAGGAACGTCTCGAGAGACAGATAAAACAAAATGAGGAAGATTATGAGAAGCAGGTGAGTGAACTGGAGCCTGCTTTTGTTGAAGTTTTAATAAAATATATCGAAAAACTGACCGGGATTTACTCAAGTGACCGCAGCGAAGTAATAATGCATGTTATACATCAGGCCATGACAAAACAGACTCCCTGCCGAAACTTCATAATCAGGGTGTCCACGCATGATTACGGTACCGTTCTGAACTTAAAGCCCGAGATACTTCTCTGGCTTCCGGACGGTTCACAGGTAGAAGTGGTGGAGGATAAACTTTTAAACGAAGGCGGTTGTATGATAGAGACGGATACCAGAGTATTCGACTGCAGCATCGACACACAGATGAGAAGCCTGATAGAGGACTTGAGAATACTGTCGGATAATTCCTGACCGATATTGATGTATACGGGGAACATGACATGGGGATAGATGTAAAAAAATATGAACAGTTTTTATCCAAGAACTACGTGAAGGAACTGGGCAGGATAAAAAAAGTAGTCGGGCTTACCATGGAATCTTTCGGCCCCGATGTAGTGCTGGACGATGTGTGCAAAGTAACGTCAACAGACTACAAGGTTGAGACCAGAGCCGAAGTGATCGGGTTTAAGGATGACTATGTTCTTCTCATGCCCTATGAAGAGATAGGCGGTATAGGTGTAGGAAGTTATGTTGAGAATCTAGGAGAGAAATTCTCCGTAAAGGTGGGAGAAGAACTCCTGGGCAAAAAGCTGAACGGTCTCGGAGAGCCCATGGACGGGATACCGATAAAAACGAATGACACATATCCTGCCGAAGCAGCACCTCCGGATCCGTTAAAAAGAGAAATGATAAAAGAAACCCTGACACTGGGAGTAAAGGCGGTGGACGGGTTACTTACCATAGGAAAAGGACAGCGTATAGGAATTTTCGCCGGTTCCGGAGTAGGAAAAAGTACACTGCTCGGAATGTTTGCCAGGAATACGAAAGCCGACATCAATGTCATAGCCCTCATCGGAGAGCGTGGCAGGGAGGTCAGGGAGTTCATAGAGAGGGACCTCGGGGAAGAAGGAATCAGACGTTCCGTAGTGGTCATAGCGACATCAGATAAACCGGCTCTTGCGAGAAAAAAAGCCGCAAAAACGGCTACAGCCATAGCAGAGTATTTCAGGGATCAGGGAAAAGACGTATTGCTCATGATGGACTCGCTTACGCGTTTTTCAATGGCTCAGCGTGAGATAGGTCTGGCAGCGGGAGAACCCCCTGTATCACGAGGGTATCCTCCGAGCGTATATTCGGAGATGCCGAAGCTTCTGGAACGTGCGGGAAAAGGCGCAGTAGGATCTATTACCGGTCTTTATACCGTACTTGTTGATGGTGATGATTTTAACGAGCCCATCACCGATACTGCAAGAGGTATTCTGGACGGGCATATTGTTCTGTCGAGAAAGATAGCGGCGAAGGGACATTATCCGGCTATCGATGTACTGTCAAGTATTTCCCGTGTTATGAGTTCCATAGTTACCAAAGAACAGAAAAAGCTTGCTTCACAGCTTAAAATGGTCATGGCTACATATAATGAGTCGGAAGACCTGATAAATATAGGCGCTTATAAAGCGGGAGCAAATAAAAATATCGACTATGCTATAGAGAAGATTGATGCCGTAAATAATTTTCTGTGCCAGGGTACGGATGAAAAGTTTACATTTGAGGAGACACTGGCCGAACTGGAGAGTATTTTCAAGGACTCGAACGAATAAAGTAAGAGGAGTACGGAATGACAAAATTCACATTCAGACTCGAAAGTATTTTGCAGATAAAACTAAAACTTGAGGAACAGGCCAAGATGGAGTTTGGAGCTGCCAAGATGCGCCTGAACGAGGAAGAAGATAAGCTCGAGGCATTAAAAATGAAAAAAGAAGCCTATGAGGATGAACTAAAGAAACTGTACATAGGCAATATTGATGTCCGTATGATAAACAGTACCTCACAGGCTATAGAGGTTACAAAGACTCAGATAAAGACACAGGGTTTTGCGGTAAAACGTGCCGAAAAACAGGTGGAGATAGCGACAAACAAGCTGAACACCGTAATGCAGGAACGTAAGAGCTTGGAAAAACTGAAAGAAAACAAACTCGCGGATTATATGAGAGAATATAACGAGGAGGAAAGCAAGCAGACCGACGAGCTGATAAGCTACCAGTATGGTAAAGCCGTCGAATGATGAGGTGTATAAATGGCGAAAAAAGATAAAAACGTAGATGAAAATGCTGAGAAAGGTGAAGGCATAGGCAGCAAAATAGGAACCGTAGTACTGATAATCTTCATTATCCTTGTCTGGCTGGCTATTTTTGCCCTTCTCATAAAGATGGATGTTGCGGGAATGGGCAGCAAGCTCCGCCCGCTCATCAAAGACGTTCCGGTATTGAATCTTATATTGCCGGAGCCTACGGATGAAGAGTTGATAAATGAGAAGAACTATCCGTATAAAAACATAGAAGAAGCGATAGAGGTTATAAAACAGCTGGAAAAACAGGTGGATGAGCTGACCGATTCGGATGACGCAAACAGAAAAAAAATTCTGGAACTTCAGAACGAGATAGCAAGGCTAAAGGTTTTTGAAGACGATCAGCTCGCCTTTGAGGAGCGCGTGAAAAAGTTTGATGTGAATGTGGTATTTAATCCTCAGGCACCCGAGATAGAAGAATATAAGAAATATTATGAGGAGATAAATCCGGAAACCGCAGAAGAAATATACAGGCAGATTACCGAGCAGCTGGCATATGACGATATGATAAAGCAGAAAGCGGACCTTCTGCGTAATATGAAGCCTGCACAGGCAGCCAAAGCGCTTGAAGAGATGACGGCCGATCTGGAGTACAGCTGTAAAGTGCTCCTGTGCATGAAGCCCGTCGAGGCCACCGCCATCCTGGACAAGATGGATTCACTGTTTGTAGCCCGTTTGCTGCAGACCATGCACGATATGGATGACGCATATTATAAAAAAGTTTCAAAAAATTTCATATATCAGGAATAAAGGGGTTATGAAAAAAGGCAAAAATGCCGAAAAAGAATATAGAGTTTTATACTCAAAAAATATCCGGAAAGGAGGAACGATATGACAGCAGTAAACATCAATGCATTGGGAACGGTTGACAGAGTGAGTCAGCCCGTGAATGCAGGTTCTGCTAAGGAAACATCCGTAAAAAGCGATTTTGCCAATGTTATGAAGGGTAAGGCTGCCGAAAGAGGAACGGTTACGGGCAGAACGAATCTTGATGAAGCCGTAAAACAGCCCGCAAAAAGAACAGAGGTCAAAAACGAAGTATCTCCAAAGGCCAGGAATCTTCAAAAACAAAAGGATACAAAGCCCTTAAAGAAAGATTCCGATATCCCCGAGACAGCAAACGAAATCCTGGCAGGGGCGGCTGAAATCCTGAATGTAACACCCGAGGAACTTAAAGCTGCACTAGAAGCTCTGGAAATGAATGTCGGAGATTTAGCCGACAGCAACAATGTGGCACAGCTTATCTTATCACTTAACGGTGCCGCTGATATTTCGGAGATGCTGGTTGACAACGGAATGCTCGAAACATTCAATGAACTTAACGCATTTGTTACGGAGACCTTAGAGCAGAGCGC
>JAEEKN010000259.1 GCA_016282435.1 Lachnospiraceae bacterium
GGTCAGAACTTCGGTGCCGGTAAAAACGAGCGTGTAGTCGCAGGATACAAAAAAGGCGCTATGATCATGGTAATTTTTTCCGCACTGATGCTCCCTATCATGCAGTTCTTCGGTGACAATATCATCCGTATTTTCGTAAGTGACGAACCCGTGATAGAGATGGGCGCCAGGGCACTCCGTATCTCCAGCTACTTCTATGTAGCACTCGGTACCATCTACGTAGTCCGCGGCGTACTGAACGGACTCGGTGATGCATTCTTCGCACTGCTCAACGGTATAGTCGAAGTAGCAGGACGATTCATAGTTCCCATCCTTCTCACCGGAGTAGCTGCCATCGGCGTATGGGGCATCTGGTGGTCGGTAGGCATCGTTTGGACCATGGCCGGTGCATCCGCGCTCGTCAGATACCTCATGTATCTGAAAAAGATCGGTGTACGGCATGAACGTAAAAGTTTAGGCTTGTTGGCCCTCACCAAGAGAAGATCATACCCTACAGCATAAACAAAACGGGACAGTCCATTGCGGACTGTCCCACATTTCGTCTGTTGATAAATGACACGATTACACTCGCCTCTCCTTTAGGCCGTTTTTCAGGTTTTATCAGCTTCTCGTTTTACCATCATCTCCTGCAGTGCCTTCATATACCCTATCATCCTCTCCTGCAGGCTAGGATCCATAGAAAGGAACTCACATATTACCTCACCATGTTCGGAGTTTTTATCTATAACTATCAGATCAGAGGGTCTGCTCCTTAACCCCCGTCCATCCGTACAGCCCAGAAGCTCATACGGAGTCACGTTTAAGACCTCACAGATGATCAGTATCTTCTCGCTCACCGGATTCGTCTTTTTCCTCTTCCAGTCACTTATGGTGCTCTGCGCTATACCCGTACGCTCAGAGAACGTCTTCTGGCTCATACCGCGTCTTTTCAATAACTCAAAAATATTTTCCGAAATTGTCATCTTTACACCTCATTTCCAATGGGTTCTTTCCAATTTAATGCTTTCAGGCCCCAATTGTCTCTATACCGTTTTTTTCTTTATCCCCAAAAACTTCTCAATAGCGAGTGATACAACCTGATTTAAAGATATCCCGTTTTCTACAGCATATTCAGAAGCATGTTCATGAACGATAGGAGAAATCCTAACATTAAAACTACCCGAGAACTCCTTCTGAGGTTCTTTTCCAATTTGCTTACAATAATCCAAATAGTTGTCAATGCAGTCCTTGAAGGAACTCTCCAACTCATCTATGGATCTCCCATGAAAATTCAGAGAATCCGTAATACCAAAAACCTCTCCTACGAATATCTTATCCTCTTTATCATAAATTATAGAGGCCTTATAGCCTTTATATGTCATCATATCAGATCTCAATCCCATGCTTTCTCTCCTATTTCAATTATAAACTGTCTTATCTTCTCCACCTAATACTGATACAGCTCCTTGCCCGAATGCAACTATTTTATAGTTGCATTTCTACTATATATCTTTGTCAACCATTATCAAGGAAATCCCACGATTTCCTTATTCGTATAATTACTTATATGCGAATATTAACTTATAAATATATCCTTGTCAAGTAGAATGACAAGGTTACACTCAACTTCTATCAAAAATCGGTTCTTCTCCCAGGTGACCACTTTCTTCTCCAAAGTGGTCACTTTTATATTTTTCTGTGGATAAACTTCTTCTTTAATATTATTTGACAAAAGAATTAGATATATAAATAAAATAATCTTGACATTTTTACCTATTTTTTATATAACATAATTGACATCTCCCTCAGGCCTCTGTTTTCTCTATCAAGAGACTACATGCACACTTGGGGGCGTTCTGTTTTACGGGAGGAATCATGCCAGAGTGTCTGCTTTGCAGTCCCAGTTAGAAGCTGTACAGTCACAACTGGATTCAACCAATGCCATGCTCTCTGAAAACAACAAACAGATAAACCTCTTGACCGAACAGATCCGTATCATGAACCAGCGTCATCCATGCAGATGAAACACCCATCCCATCGTTCTGTTTGACTGGCAGCCTTCAAGGCGGGCTGACCATCCAAGGGAGTTTCTTAAGAACTTCTCAGGGACCGTGGTCACGGACGGATATCAGGTTTACCATACTCTCGATAAAGCGCGACCGGACCTGAATATTTCCGGCTGTTGGGTCCATTGCCGCAGGCCTTTTGTTGAGTTCATAAAGTCTGTAGGACCCGAAACCGCTAAAGGATCCGTAGCACAGGAAGCCTATGACATGATAACCGAGATCATGCATCTGGATAACGGCTACGATGACCTTTCACCAAGAGACCGTAAGAGACAGCGTCAGCTTAATCTCAAGCAGAAAGTTGACGATTATTTCGCGTGGACAAAGATCAAATACAGTCAGGTGACCCATAACAGCACCATAGGCAAAGCCCTGGAATACAGCATAAATCAGGAAGAATACCTCCGTAAAAGAGAGCTCAAGGCAAGCCATATTATGTTTATATGACTGCCGGAGCAAACAAGTTCCTTCGGATATACTACGGGCGAGTCAAGCAGTACCTTTTATCTCTTTCTATTAGCAACTAAAACAAGCGCATCGTACTTTATAATATTTGATTAGCAAGACTATCCGTTTGATAGTCTTGGTTAATGTACATAAAAATGGCATAATAATTTTTTCAAAAAACACTTGACTTTTTATTTGCAGACTGACCCCAATATTCCCAATATTGGATTAACCCAATATTGGTTTAACCCCAATGTGCAATATATGATTCTTATGAACTACTATAAATTCCCTGCGTTGTTGCTAAGTAAACCTTGTCGTCATCAAAATCGATTCCCTCAAATTCCACATATATTCCAATATCAGCATTTTCATACATGATTGCACCAGATGTATCAAATACTGTTATTTTATTTGGAAATTCCGCAGAACCAAATCCCGAAGTAACATAAATATATCCGTCATGGAAAGTCATGCCCTGAATAATCGGAAGCTTACCTATACTATGTCTTGAAATTATATCACCATAAAAATCAGAAACAATAAAATCCACTTTCCCTTCATTTGTAGTATCACTAGTATTCAAGAGAATATAGATTCGATTATTTACATCGTCAACACAGCAGTTCAGATATCCCTTTAATGAGTCATATGATATAACATTAATTAATTCAGCTCCATTGACAGATATCTTATTCACATATCAGTTCGAATTCTTCTATATTTCTTAAGAAACCTACATATTTATTGATGGTGCCATCACGGTCTAGGAATATTGCTTTTTGCTTATTGCTTAAGCTTTTGGCTTGTACTATTCCATGTTCAAAATCCTGACATACCTGTTTATAACGTTCCGGTGTCCCCATGTCTTTTACATATTCCGGGCTATCATAACAAAACATTTTTCCGGTATTACAGAGAGGCTTAAGTATCTGGCGGTCAAGATCAACTTTTATTGTCTTTCCTGTTTCGTCTTCAGTACCTATTTTGTTAATGTCTATATCTACCGCATCCAATACTTTGGGATTTATAATATGTAGTCCGGCATTTACTCGATTTTTATAATATGTTGGTCTGTTATCTTCCTTTGCCAACCATGACTGTACCTGTTTATTGTCGTCTGCTATTATTAATCCGGAATCATAGGGATGATTATTAGGA
>JAEEKN010000260.1 GCA_016282435.1 Lachnospiraceae bacterium
CTTTTTTTGTGCAAAATATACTATGCGGTTAGTGCGTGCTACCTCAGATATCGTGAAAAGTCACAAATATGAAAAAAAATTCATATTTGTGTTGACAAATGAATATAATAGTTCTATAATTCAAAATCGAAAAGAATACGAAACATATTTCACATAATGGAGGCTATTATGAAAGAACTTATCAATTTCAGAAACGTAAAGAAAACTTATACAGTGGGTGAGAAGTCATTTGACGCATTGAACGGTGCAAGTTTCAGTATAAACAAGGGCGAGTTCGTAGTCATACTCGGACCGAGCGGTGCCGGAAAATCCACGATACTAAATCTCCTGGGCGGTATGGATAAAGCTACATCAGGTGAAATTGTTATAGATGGCAAGGATATATCAAAGCTCACAAACAAAGAACTGACAAAGTACAGGGCTGAAAATATCGGTTTTATTTTCCAGTTCTATAACATACTGCCTACACTTACAGTACTGGAGAATGTGGAACTGATAAATGATATAGTAAAAAATCCCAAGCCCGCGATGGAGGTGTTAAAGGGAGTCGGACTTGACGGACACGCAGGAAAGTTTCCGAACCAGCTCTCAGGTGGTGAGCAGCAGAGAGTATCCATAGCGAGAGCCATAGCAAAAAATCCTCTGCTTCTGCTGTGCGATGAGCCGACAGGAGCGCTTGATTCACAGACCGGTGTCGAAGTATTAAAACTTCTTAAGGCACAGTGCGGAGAGGATGCCAACACCGTCGTTATCGTTACACATAACAGCCTGATAGCAGAGATAGCTGACAGGGTAATACGTGTAAAAAATGGTAAAATACGTAGCAACGAGCTGAACTCTTCACCCAAGAAAATCGAGGAGGTGGAGTGGTAATGCTGAAGCGTAAACTGTTCAGGGAGATCGGAAAGAACTTGTCACAGTTCATTACGATTCTTCTCATGGTAATGATAGGTGTTATGGCCTATTCCGGTATAGAAGCATACATGGACGGAATGATAGGTGCAGCGGATAAGTTTTATACAGATAACAATCTGCAGGACCTGAATGTGATGGGAATGGGCTTTTCAAAAGAAGATCTTGATACGGTAAAAGGTCTTCCTCATGTAAACAATGCTGAAAGAAAGCTTGTATTTAATGCAATAAACAGTGACGATAATGATAAGGGATTTGTAGTATCATTCATCGAGTCAAACGAGATATCCAAGTTTTATCTGGAAGACGGAATCCCTTTTGATGTAAATAAAAAAGGTGCATGGGTAGATCCGTGGTACATGCGTGAAAACGGTCTTAAAATCGGTGATAAGATAAGATTTAAGTATGATACACTGGAACTTGAAGAGGAAATAGTCGGAGCCATACAGGTTCCGGACCATATCTATGATATAAAAGATGAATCGGCACTGTTACCCGATCATGCTACATTTGGATTTATATTTCTCTCTGCAAACGAAATCCCCGAGAGTTTTATCAAGAATTCAGTTATGAAAGAGGCAGGTATCGAAGATGAAAATGTCTTTGATGCTGTGATGCCTGATTTTGATTACACATCATATATTCCATATAATTACGTGATGGTAGACGTTGATGATAAAGATAACGTTGATTCTGTAAAAAACAGCATAGAAGATAAAATAGAAAGTGCGCAGGCCATCATAAAAATAGAAGATTCACTATCATATTCCACATACCAGGGTGAAATCGATGAAGGCCGTGGCTTTGTAGGTATTTTCTCAGGACTCTTCCTCTTTATCGCTATCCTTTCTGTTATCACTACCATGACCAGAGTTATAAAGAAACAGAGGATACAGATAGGTACATTAAAGGCACTCGGCTTTTCGGATGTAAAGGTTCAGATGCATTATATCGGATACGGTTTCTGGGTTTCTCTCATCGGAGCTTGCCTGGGGCTTCTAGCCGGAAAGTTCTTTATAGGTTCCGTGTTCATGGGACTGGAGATGGACTTCTTTGAAATTCCGAATGACGGAGCTGTAATGAATCCATTGAGCTATCTTGTAGCAGCTCTTGTGGTTCTCGGTATTTCATTTGTTACATATCTTACCTGCCGCAAGCAGTTGAAAGAAAATCCTGCAGAAACCCTGAGAATCGAACTTCCTAAAGTAAAATCGGGAACACTTGGATTTACAACAACATCGGTTTTCAAGAAGATGAAATTTGCTACCAAGTGGAACATAAGGGATGTGATAAGGAACAAGATCAGAACCCTGACCGCTGTAGTAGGTATCACGGGATGCTGTGTACTCATAGTCTGTGCACTCGGAATGCTTAACAGTATAGATCATTTTATAGATCTTCAGTTTGAGGATCTGTATAATTTCAGCTACAGGCTGAGTCTTAAACAGGATATAAAGGATAATGAGATAAAGGCCTTAACCGATGAATACGGGAACAATACTTCGAAGACCCTCGGTATAGAGATAAAGGATGACGCGGGTAACAGAGAAGCTAATACTATATTTGTACATGATGCCGGAGAATATGTGAGATTCATAGACCCGGATGATGATTTCATGACCCTTGACAGGGATGACGGAGTATATATCACCCATAAACTCGGAGAAAATGAGAATATCAAGATCGGTGATTACGTAACATGGCACATATACGGATCAAAAGATTATTATGAATCACAAGTAGTCGGTTACAACAAGGATCCTCAGACACAGGGAGTAACCGCTACCAGAAAATATATAGAGAGTCTGGGTATTGACTATGTACCGGATTCCATATATACTAATATTGATTTATCAAACAAAAAGGACATTCCTAATGTTGAACTGGTACAGGATAAGAGCAACCTGAAGGAAAATATCTCGGGAATGCTGGAAATGATGAGATCCATGATAGTCATAATTATTGTAGTGGCAGTTCTGCTCGGTGTGATCATCATCTACAGCATGAGTATCCTTTCCTACAGTGAGAAGCAGTATCAGTTCTCAACACTAAAGGTATTAGGATTTGAAGATTCCAAGATCAGAAGGATTTTCGTCAAGCAAAACAATTGGATAGCTATAGCTGCTATAATCATCGGATTACCTTTAGGCAGGGGACTTACATCATGGCTGTTCAAAATCTGTATAGATGAAAAGTTTGACATAGATACACATATCTATTTTATTACGTATCTGCTGGGTGCGGCGGGAACATTCCTGGTATCGTTTGTAGTATCAACGATCCTTGGAAGAAAAGTAAACAGTATAGATATGGTATCAAGCTTGAAGAGTAACGAATAACAGAACTGGTTCTTTTAAGCCTTCCCTTTGAGGGGAAGGTGGCTGCAAAGCGGCCGGATGAGGTGTAATTAATAATCGGTATGCCCAGAGGGTTGTACGTGTGACAGATAAAAGAAAGGGTAAGTTATGCCGGAAACAAGAATCCCCAAAAGTGAAAAAGCAGTCGCTAAACGTGACAGGATCATAGAAAAAGGCTTTGAACTGATGTGTGAAAACGGATATTATAAGACATCCACTCCCGATATAGCAAAAGCTGCAGATGTATCCACGGGAATCATTTATCAGTATTTTAAGGATAAAAGGGAAATATTTATTGAAGGTCTGAAAAGATTTGCCGATTCGGTTCTTTTCCCCATGATGGATGTTCTCGATTCCTCTGATGCAACTATGGCAAAAGTGGATCTGAACGATATAGAGAGAATACTAGATAGGCTTATAACTTTGACGGTACAGAGCCACAGGCTGACTCAAAAGGCTCACGAAGAACTTGAAATGATGGCTCATGCCGATGAAGAAATAGGCAATATTTTCAAATCTTCAGAACTTGCTATGACGAAAAAAATCGGCACATTTCTTGAAAAAAATAATATCATGCTTGAGAACCCTATAGAAAAAATCCATATCATCTACGGGCTGGTAGAGAATTATTGCCATGAAACGGTATATCATCATCACGAAGGCATGAATAATGAGGTGATGAGGTCGGAAGTGATCAAGATCATTAAAAATATGGTGGTTTGTGACAATTAAGCCTTCCCACTTGAGGGGAAGGTGGCTGCTAAGCAGCCCGGGTGAGGTATGATTAACAGAGGAGTTCTCCGGAAAGGAGATAGATATGTCAATTGAAATTC
>JAEEKN010000261.1 GCA_016282435.1 Lachnospiraceae bacterium
ATCAAAAGCCCGGATCAAAAGGTAATGGATTTTTTCCCGGATTATACTGTAAAGCGTGGCGAGAAAACTATCTATGACGTTACGATCAGGCATCTTCTTACGATGACAGCTCCTTATAAAAGGAAGTCAGAGCCCTGGAAAAAGGTGTGTACTTCCAAAGACTTTACACTTGCGATCCTTGATTATCTTGGAGGCCGGAACGGGATTACCGGTGAATTCAGATATGTAACCCTTGGTATCCAGATCCTGGCGGGAATAATTGAGAGAGCAACAGGTGAAAAGTTAATTGATTTTTCCAACAAGAATCTGTTTGGAACGCTTGGGCTTCCGGAGCGTATACACCATGGCGACAGTTCCAAGGAGGATCAATTTGACTTCTTTATGAACAAGAATCCCAGAAAATACGAGTGGTACACTGATCCTCAGGGCAGTGTTACCGCCGGCTGGGGATTATGCATGTCGGCAAGAGACATGGCTGTGATCGGTGCTATGGTGTTAGGAGGTGGCTCATATAATGGGAAAAAAATCATATCAGAAGAGTACCTTAAAGACATGCTGGCACCGCATCTTAAGTTGGGAGAACGTTTTGGTTTCATGAACTATGGATACTTATGGTACAAGCCCTATGATGAAAGAGCAGTATTTGCTGCGATTGGAGACAGCGGAAATATTATCTATGTAAACAAAGAAGTAAACGTATCTGTGGGAATTACAGGTACATTTAAACCAAGGATCTTTGACAGAGTCGATTTTATTGAGCAGAAAGTATTGCCTGTGATAGATTAGTTATTCCAATAAGTAAGACTTAACAAAAACACTGTCATCTATAAAGTTATAAAAATTGCTTGACTATTCTTTTGTAAAGTGCTATGGTATATCAAATAGATATATTAAATAGATATATAGAGGAGAAAGGCATGGCACGTGAAAGAAAAATTGATATGGTAATTCTTGGGCTTCTCAGTCATGAGAATTTAACAGGCTATGATATCAAAAAGCGCATTGATGGAGCTATCAGCTTTTTCTGGAAGGGCAGTTTCGGAAATATATATCCTGCTTTGAAGGATATGGAGAACCAAGGCCTGATAACGAAAAACGATACATCTGTGGGTGGGCGTGAAAAGACCACTTATCATATTACAACCGGTGGCAGAGATGTGCTTAAGGATTGGCTAAAAGAAGAACAGGTGAGCAATGAACTTAAATATGAGACGCTTCTGAAACTGTTTTTCGGCGGAGCTGAAAGCAGGGAAGTTTCGATTCATAACATAGAAGTGTTTGAGGAACAGATACAGAAAGATCTCAAGGTGTTGAAAAACTATAGTGAAGCATTAGAAAAATCATTGGATCTAGAGGATCATATTTATTATTCTCTTACAGCTTCCTTTGGAATTGAGATTTATGAAACGTACCTGAAATGGTGTGCAAAGACAAAGAAAATGCTGAAGTAACATAATTGTAAGATTTACTTGAAGCTTATGGAGCATATTCTAAAACCAAGAAAATGGAACCACCCCTTGCCGGCCTTCGTCTAATGACTGTTAAATCAAAAGCAGTAACATTGAGAAAGAGAGGAAGATATTTATGAAGAAGGCATTGTCGTTAATTATCATTTTGTGCGTGGTTGTCAGTATGTTCAGCGTTCCCGTGAACGCAAAATCAGGTTCTACAGGTTCTAAGACGAAAACTATAACAATGTACCTAAACGGTGAGATCAGAGGAATACAGGAAAACTGTGAGGTTCCCTACTATAGTAAGTGGAAGGCACCTAAAGAGACCGTTGTCTGCGGTTATATTGAATTTACAACTACAAGGGATGAAACTGTAATCGGGGTGGTCTTTGATACGGAAGATGCGATAGAAGCGGAAGAAGCAAAACTGCTGTGCAAATACCTTACAAATAAAAAGTACAAGAAGCAACTGTTTGCATACATGTGCGACGGATTTTCGATTGAAAAAAAGGACGCCGATAAGTACTTTAAGCTGAAAAAGGACGGAAACGGAAAATATATGCTCATAATGGACATAGGAAACCAGTATGGAGTGTTCAGGGCCATAGATGGATCACACGTATTTATGTATTTTACGGAAACAGATAAAGAATCCGTTTCAGGTTCACTTAAGAAGAAGCTTGTTTCTTATATCAAGCAGGTAAAAATTGAGAAGATAGCTGTGGGCGTTAACGAATCAGACTATGACGATTACAACGAGTAGGTATTTAATTTAATTGACGTCAGCAACAAAAGATAATGATTTAGAGAAATATTAACGAGCTGGATGATGGTAAATTTCTGAGGACATCCGTCGTGGGTTAATGAAAATCTCCCCGGAGAATTTACCGCAATCGGAATAAAGGAATGAAGCATTAAACGGAGGGTATATGGATAAGAAAGCACTTGAAGCATTATTAAATGATATGTCGACGGAAGAAAAAGTAATGCAGCTGGTACAGATTCCGGGGTCCGAGTACGAAGCCGGTGCGGAGATCACAGGAATTGAAAGGGGTCAGGTAAAAGACAACGTAAAAAGGCTTGCAGGAAGCACCTTGGGAATATGGGGCAGCAAAAGGCTCAGGAAGATTCAGGAACAGTATATTAAGGAGCACCCTCATCATATTCCACTTATGTTCATGCTTGACGTAATACACGGACATAAGACTGTTCTGCCATGTCCATTGGGTCAGGGAGCTACATTTGATCCTGCTGCGGTAAGGAAAGGTGCTGAAATTCAGGCACATGAGGCAGCTGCCGACGGTGTTCATGCCACATTTTCCCCTATGGCGGATCTGTGCAGAGATGCGAGATGGGGCAGGATCATGGAATCTACCGGTGAAGATAAAATCTTAAATTCACGTATGGCAGTTGCTATGGTTGAGGGGTATCAGGGGGACGATTTAAAAGACAGTGATCACATAGCTTCTTGTGTTAAGCATTATGCTGCTTACGGTGCCGCAGAAGCCGGAAGGGATTACAATAATACCGAGCTTTCAGAACATACTCTGAGGGAACATTATCTTCGCGCATACTGCGAAGCCATAAAGAAAAATCCGGCTATGGTCATGACTTCATTTAACAGTATAAACGGTATTCCTGCTACGGGGAACAAATTCCTGATGAAGAAGATATTAAGGGAAGAGTTTGGGTTTAAGGGTGTCCTGATCTCTGACTGGGGTGCAGTAGGAGAAATGATAAATCATGGGTTTGCCGAGGATCAGAAGGATGCCGCTCTTAAAGCTATGATGGCAGGTGTCGATATAGATATGTGTTCCGGCTGTTACAGTTCCTGTCTCGAAGAACTGGTAAATACCGGAGCTGTATCTATGAAGGCACTTGATGAAGCGGTTCTGAGAGTTCTAAATATGAAAAATAATCTTGGCCTCTTTGAAGATCCGTACAGGGGCATTGATATGGATGCCGGACCGGTTATAACCGATGAAAGCAGGCACCTGGCCAGATCTACTGTTGCGGAGAGTCTTGTGCTTCTGGAAAACAAGAATAATACATTACCGCTCAAAAAAGAAAAGTATGCTTTTATCGGACCCTATGCCGATAACAAAAAGCTACAGAGTTCATGGGCCTTTTCAGGAGAGGATGAGAATACCGTAACCGTCTCGGAAGCAGCTATAGAGGTGTACGAACAGGAAAGCATAAAAGTTGCCGCAGGCTGTACCATGCTGGATCAGGATGCAAAGACTTCCAGAGGAATACGGCATGTAGATAACTGGCAGGAAGAAAACAGCAAACTCATGACAGAGGCTGTTAAAGCTGCAGAGTGGGCTGATACGGTGATCCTGTGCCTGGGTGAAGACTTTGCACAATCGGGAGAAGCCACGAGTAAGGTGAGCCTTAAACTTCCGACTGTACAGCTAAAACTAATAAATGAGATCAAAAAAACAGGGAAAAGGATAGTAACGCTAATATTTACCGGAAGACCGCTTGAACTTAATGAAATAAAAGAGCTTTCGGATGCATTGATGATATGCTGGCTGCCGGGAACAGAAGGAGGACACGGCGTGATGGATGTTCTTACGGGGAAGGTATCTCCTTCGGGAAGACTGCCTGTAAGTTTCCCTTATACCGTGGGGCAGGAACCTCTGCATTATGACATGTATCCCACCGGACGCCCCAGGCCGGAAAACGGTCCGTCAGCATTTACTTCCAGTTATCTTGACTGTGAGAATGGTGCTCTCTATCCTTTTGGATACGGATTGTCCTATACCACGTTTGAATTTATAAGTCCTAAACTGAGCACACAAAAGATGTCGTGTTCAAAAACTATCACCGCTTCTGTAACCGTCAGAAACACCGGAGCTATGAAGGGAAGTGTGACGGTTCAGCTCTATATAAGAGATGTTGCGGCTAGCCGTGTTCGCCCTGTCAGGGAACTCGCCGATTTTAAAAAGATTACTTTAGATCCGGGAACAGAAGAGGAAGTAAGCTTCGTCATAAATGAAGAAATGCTGCGTTTTTGGACTGCAGAAGAAAAATGGGAGAGCGAAGCAGGAAAGTTTCGGGTTTGGATCTGCAATAATAGTCGTGACGGACAGCCTCTTGAATTCCTGTTAGCCTAAAAACCGCATAATTATTTGAAAAATTTTTAAACGAACTTTTAGTTAGTTGTATTTTAAAATAAAATCTGCTATACTCTCTCATTGTTGTGGGGAATTACAGGAGCGAAGCGTGAAAAATACTATACGGACCCTTCAAAAACCCCGAAAAAGAAAAAAGAGAGGTAGAAGAAAATGAAAAAGTTACTGGCAACAATTTTGGTTATCGTAATGATTGCATCTCTTGCAGCTTGCGGTAAAAAAGAAGACACCACTTCGGGCGGAAGCAATGAGCCTACTAAAGAAGCAGAGGCTACAAAGCCTGCTGAAACAACACCTAAAGCTACTCCCGAAACAACACCTGAAGTTACTGAAGAACCTGCGGCTACAGTGGAACCCACAGAAGCACCTGTTGAAGAACCTGCAGTTGATACTAGTCTTGGTGATCTGGTCGGTTCATGGAGTGAGATCAACAGCTTATTCTCCAGAACACTGGTTGTAAATGAGGATGGTTCCATGGAACTTAAGTTCCCCGGTGGAGGAGCTATGTACGGATCTGTTTCCGTTCAGGTAAAGGATGACGGAAATGCATATTACATTTTCTCTGATACAGAAGGAAACGCTATAGCAGAATTCCCCAAGAACATTTCGGATGATACATTTGTTCTTAATACAGCAGAGGATGGCGATATTACTTTCCAGCGTAATACAAATCCTGAACCTACCGTAAACTTTGAAGCAATAGCAGGTAACTGGAAAGAAGAAGAGGACGTGACCGGATGGGAGTTTGAAATCCATAATGACGGTTCATGGGTAGCATACAGAGGCGAAGAAGAAGCATCAGGTGATATAGTTATTAAGCCTTACGGTATGAGCGGTATACCTTATACTATCGATCTTCGTGAGTTTACCGGAGATATATGGACTACCATCAGCTGGGATTGGAGCACCGAAACAGTTGAGCGTCTGAACGCTATGGATCATGGAGATGGCGGAGTATGGTACGTACGTAACGACGGTTTTGAAGAATTCCCTGAGAATGTTCCGGGAGATGAATACTGCGGTACTTATCAGTGCGAAAGAGCATCTATGGAAGTAATGAGAGAAGGCGCAGGCGCATTCATCTTCACGATCAAGTGGGCAAACAGTGCTTCAGAGTGGATTGAATGGCAGTACTGGACAAATTATGATGAGGCAAGCGATGCATTCCATACCAACGGTGGAAACCTAAAGTTTAAGTGTACAGCCAACGAAGATGGTGAGGAAGACAGAGAGTTAATCTCAGACAAAGAAGAAGCTGATTTTTCTCCTTATGAAAATCTTATGTTCTGGATCGACCAGACAGGAGATATCGAGGGCGAAATGCAGTTTGTAAAGGTTTCATGATGAAAGCTTTTTCGATGTAATACTACTATAATAACTCATTTATACAGAAGTGTAAAAAGGACCGGGATGTGTTGAATGCATATCCCGGTCCTTTTTCAAAATGCGTCCATAAACGCATTTTAATTTCATTTAACGGATACGGTAATTACAGGACGTACCGTTATATTTGTCGTGGAATTTGACAAACCATCAGTCAGTACATAACCCTTGGACAGAACAACTACGGCAAGATTTTTGTCTTTACCTGTAGAACGGAGCCACCAGTATGTACTGTTTATACCGTCCTCGGTTTTTTCATCACCTATGTAAGCACCCTTAGCTATAGCATAGGCGGTCAGTCCGCAGCGTCTCTTGATATCCCAGGCATGATAATCTTCATCGAAAGCATAACCTGTATTGATCAAATTGTCCATGTTGAGCAGATATACGTTATCATTTGTCGTAGCACCGCCCTTGACCGAATGCTTTGAATTGCCGTTTTTATCAACGGTTGTAGTTTGTATCAGTTCTTTTTCGTCATCGCCAAATGCGGCATTATAAAAATCATCATTGAGCCATGCTCTTAAAGAACAGTTTTCCCAGGTTGTGTCATCTTTTGAAGTATTATATGGAACGACATCCAGCGCATATTTGCTTAAAAGAGTTATTTCATCTTTGTTTTTGTCTAAAACGTACCATACTATAGCTTCGGAACCGTTTTCAAGATTGTTGTCCTGCTCGTAAGTTCCGAGTACTACCAGATCACCTTTCTTGGCATTTTCAAGGCTTACGCAGGTATCCTTAATTGTTTCGTTTGTTGTGATTTTTCCTGCAAAGAATCTGCCGGTCTTTTTAATTACTTTTGAAGCACTTGAAAGGTTTACTCTTAACGCAGGACGAACGCCATACCCTTCTACATATTCGGGCTCACCGTCATAATCGGTATGGCAACTCTTTATCTCGGGACCCCAGTACTTGGTAGAGCAGTAATCTCCGGCTTCATCCACCATCGCAAATTTATCACCGCCGTTAGAGGTTCTGAGCCACCAGTAGCATGCATACTGATCGTCTATTGTTTTATGTTCTTTCATACCCCATTCGTCTTCAGTTATACAGGTCCATACATAAAAAACTTCACTTTTACATTCTGCGTATGTAGTCGGTGCACAGACCAGTCTTTTGGACTTGTTGCCAAAAATACGGTCCTTCCTAGTCATATCCTCTTTGGAAGGAAGATAAATCTTGTCCACGGTACCGGTATCGGAAAGTGTTGATTCAGTGATGACTGCAGCCTCGGCAGCACTAAATGCCTCGCTGTAGAAATCATTGTTGAGCCACTTTCTTAAATCACAATTTTCCCAGGTGATGGTTTTATCTTTATTCTTTTGGCTGATATCACCGTCTGTAAGTGCTCTGAGGCTAATAAGGTACATATCTGTGTCGGTCACTTCATATACGATCCACTCGATAGGCTCTGTTCCGTTCTTTAAGTCATTATCCTGCTCATAGTTTCCAAACAGAATTATCTCTCCATCTTCATAATCGGCAGGCTCGGTAGGCTCTGCACCGGCTTCAATGGTGAAAGTCTGAACTTTACTGTACTTACCCCATACGATGTCATCGCCTTTCTTTAGATAAGCCCTGACTTTGATGGAATACTCACCTGCGGGAAGATCCTCTACTGTGTAGTTTATTTGTTTTTTACCGTCAAGTTCGATGGTTGCCAGTTCAGTGAATTTGCTCTCTCCTGGAAGCTTCGCTGATATCATGTAACCTTCGGCTTTCTTTGTTTTCTTGATCGTGATGGTAGCTGATGCAGCATCTACGGTGACACTGATTTTCGGTTTGGATGGCTTTGAAGCCGCACTGGCAGGCTCATATGCAGGAACTATGCACACGAACAGTGCCAGAACCATAAAAATGGCAAAAATGGTCTTACAAAACTTCTTTGTTCTTGGTTTCATAAATTCTCTCCTTTACTTAAAAAAAATATGGCTACTTTATTATATCACATGTAAAAACAGAAAGAACTAACTAAAAGTTCGTTTTTTAAAATTTTATGGAATATTTTGGCTTTTATGTTTGCTAACCCCGTATTAATTTGCTATACTATAACAAAACAGAAGATATCCCCCACCTCTTAGCGTAGCGAAGGTGGGGGGAAATCTTCAATTAGAATATTCATGTGAAGATATAAGAAGAATACAGGGTAATATAGATTTTTCAAAGAAATTACAGGAGGTTGATATGATAGTAAAGGATTATATAAGGATTGAAGGAATTTGGAACGAATACAGGTTTTGCAGCACCTACCCTATGGAGTGGATCAACGTCGTATTTTTAGCAAGAGCATTATATACGACTTTGAAGAATCCTCAGGTCCTCCTGGCAGCAGCACCCGGAGAAGAATTTAAAACTATTGAAATAAAGGATGCCGATAGTTTCATTGATTTAGAAGAAGGCATTGCACTCGAGATAAGGGGAGAATGCAGTGTGTACGATGGTATACCGGTCGCTCTCAGATTTTACAACCGTACCGAGCATGTGCAGCTCTTTATGCTCGAAGAATTCATAGATAATATGGCAGACAGAGAGAATCTCGATGATGATGGGATAAAGCATAGATTTGACAGATTCATGGACAGTATAGAATACATATCAGCCTGTGAGATAGGAAAGTATGTAAAAACCAAGGAAATCCTGAATCTGATTCCTAAAATAATCAATTAAATAGGATTCCACACAGATTCCTAAAAACCACAATAGGGATTCCTAAAACAGATGTTATATTCTTTTCATAGCAAAGAAACAAAAATCCAAAAAAAGGAAGGTGTTTACTATGAAGAAAAGAACTATAACAACTATATTGGCATCACTCACAATGGCAACCGTCTTGACCGCATGCAGCGGAGTCCCTAACGGAACGCTTTCGGATCTGATCGATACGACAAAAGAGATTACAAGTGAGAGTACGGAAAACAGCTCGACGGATGTGAATTTAAGCGTGAAAACTGATGGATCAAGCATAACAGTTAATTCTGGTAACACATCAGCAGTATATACATCAGTTTCGAATCCCGGTTCAGAGATAGACTTAACTGACATCTTCAGCAAAAGAGACCTGAATCAGACACCCGACCTCACTGATGCGGATATCATCGAGGTGGCGGATGGCAAGTCCTATACAATATCATCCGAAGGCATATATATCATCAGGGGAACTGCTTCTAACTGTACTATAAGAGTAGAGGCAGACAAGGAAGCAAAAGTACAGCTGGTACTCGATGGTGTAAACATTACAAATGATAATTTCCCTGCTATTTATGTAGTATCGGCAGATAAGTGTTTCGTGACCACTACTGACAGTGAAAATACCCTGACTGTTACCGGAAAATACACCTCTGAGGGAAGTACGAACACGGACGCAGTCATATTCTCGAAAGATGACCTGGTACTGAACGGTACTGGAATACTCAATATAAATTCATACTATGGAAACGGTATCTCAGGAAAAGACGATATAAAAGTTACCGGCGGAACATACAATATAAAAAGTGCTGAGGACGGTATAGAGGCAAATGATTCAATAGCTATTTACGATGGTACATTCAACATCACTACAAATAAGGATGGTCTTCACAGCGAAAACGATGAAGACAACACTTTAGGCTGGATATACATAAAAGACGGAAAGTTAAATATCAGCGTAAAGAGTGACGGAATACAGGCTACTACTTTCTTTGTAGCAGATGGTGGAGAGATTGTTATAAACGCATCCGAAGGTATAGAAGCTACATACATTCAGATAAACGGCGGAAATATCGATATCACAGCATCTGATGACGGTATGAACGCATCTTATAAGAGTAAATCATATACAGTACCTGTGATAGAGTTTAACGGTGGTACGACGACCATAGAAGTAGGTCAGGGCGACACAGACGCTATAGATTCAAACGGAAGCATATATGTAAACGGTGGGACCATAAATGTGACATCCACAGTATCATCATTTGACTATGATGGCACAGCAGAGTATAATGGTGGAACAATCATCATAAACGGCACTCAGGTAGACTCCATACCCCAGTCCATGATGGGCGGCGGCATGGGCGGAGGCCCGAAGGGTATGAACGGGGGCTTTGGTGACATGGGTGGCCGTGGCGGCAGGAGATCATGAGGAATATCCGGATATAACAAAATACGGATGTTCGGAGCAATATTTTGTTACCGAGGAAAGCTGAAGACTTTTTTAAGGTGACGTAGACGAGGAATAACATATGGCAAAAATACTTGTAGTAGACGATGAAGATGACATAATCAGGCTCATAGAACGGTATGCAAAAAGAGAAGGCTATGAAGTCGAGACTGCAGGAGACGGAAGCGAAGCTATAGAAGCTTGCAGGCAAAACGATTATGACGCCATTATTATGGATGTCATGATGCCGGATACCGATGGATTTACTGCCTGTAAAAAAATTCGGGCATTTAAGGACATACCGGTCATCATGCTCTCGGCCAGAGGTACAGAATATGACAAGCTCTTCGGATTCGAAGTAGGAGTGGATGATTATGTAACAAAACCATTTTCTCCGAAGGAGCTCATGGCGAGAATAAACGTAGTGATAAAGCGGCATACCGTTAACACAAAAGACAATGATAAAACAAAGGATACCGAGGGGGCGGAAAAAGCTTCCTCGGATTCCGAGGTTAAATCCGAAAAGCAGAGATATCTGGAAGCAGACGGTATCAAGGTAGACCTGTTGGGGCATGATGTATATGTGGACGGTGAAAAGCAGGAACTCACAGCCAAGGAATATGCCATTTTGGTATATCTCATGGAGAATACGGGAATAGTACTCACCAGAGATCAGATACTGAATAAAGTGTGGGGCTATGAATACTTCGGGGATGACAGGACGGTGGACTGGCAGATAAAACTGTTAAGATCGAAACTCGGTAACCGTCGTGAAGCAATACATACTATCAGGGGAACAGGATATAAATTTCAGCCATAGACTCTTAAAGGAAAAGAGGATAGCCTATGAAAACCAGATCGTTCAGATTCAAGCTGTGGGCATATTTTGCAGTGTTCACGGCATTTATATTTATCATATTGTGGCTGATGCAGACAGTATTCCTGCAAGGCTTTTACAATGATATGCTGATATCGGATACGGAGAAAGTAGCAGAAGATATAAAGAGCCATAGTTCGGATCCGGATATCGAAAAAAAGATAGATGAACTCGCCAGGGACAACTCTGTAGTCATACTTATCACCGATGAAAATGGCGAAATGCTATACAGTTCGGATGAATTTAAAGGCATGCACTCCGGACCGAGGTTT
Source organism: Lachnospiraceae bacterium (assembly GCA_016282435.1). Taxonomy (GTDB): domain Bacteria; phylum Bacillota; class Clostridia; order Lachnospirales; family Lachnospiraceae; genus RUG11977. Next base: position 11,259 of record JAEEKN010000261.1, read on the forward strand.
GATGAAGAAGTAAAAGAAGGGAAAATCGGGAAAAAAGAACCTGATGAACTATCTGCCATAGAAAAAGGGGATAAAAAGAACGAACCGGGAAAAAGAAGGGATGACTATAGAAATCTTCCGGATAACTATGATGAGATATTGTCGGAACTCAAATCATCAGACGATGGCTATATAGAATCAGACGAAGCAGACTATTACGCATTTGCGACATATATAGACTACCACGGACAGGAAGGAAGAAGTATCCTGTATATCAGTACTCCCTTGGAGCCACAGGGATCTGCGGTAAACATCCTGAGGAGAATACTTGTCTGGGTTACGGTACTTTCACTCATAGCAGGATTTATTCTCTCATGGTTTCTGGCGAGAAGATTCTCAGGTCCTATCAGGAGACTCTCGGAAAAGGCAGAAAAACTGGGTGACAAAGATTATTCGGAAAATTATGAGAATGGATTCTGTTCTGAGCTTGATGCACTGAACGAAACTTTAGACAGAACCCATGAAAAACTGGGCATTTCTAAAGAATTCCAGATGCAACTGCTGTCAAATGTCTCACATGACCTGCGCACCCCGCTTACCATGATAAAGGGATATGCGGAAATGATAAGGGACATATCCTGGGAAGACAGCGAGGCTATGAGAAGCGACCTGCAGGTGATAATAAAGGAATCTGACAGACTGAATGCCCTGGTGAACGAGATATTGGAGTATTCCGAACTTCAGACAGAAGATGTGACAAAGGATATGGAGAGCATCAATATAAGTGAACTCGTCCAAAGTTCTGCCGAAAGATTTGAGAAACTGATGCAGCCCGAAAACGTTGTGATAGAAAAAGATATCGAGAAAGATTTGACAGTGACCGGAGATCCGGGCCTCCTGGAAAGAGCATTATATAACTTGATGGACAATGCGGTAAGACATACCGGAGACGGCAAAAAAATCAGCGTAGCCCTAAAGCAAACCGATGGAAAAATGCTCATCAGTGTCAGGGACTATGGAAATGGCATCCCGGCAGAAGAGATAGACCATATCTGGGACAGATACTACACCTCGAGGCAGCGAAAAGGCAAAGGCGTATCCGGTCTGGGCCTCGCTATAGTAAAACAGATAGTCCAGAAACACCATGGAACATGCTATGCAGAATCAAAAGAAGGTGAAGGATGCACCTTCTATATAGAGATAGGATGATGGCAAAGTATTCACTTATTCGAAATTTTCGAATACCTGTTTTGGACGGAAAATATATCTTGATACTTTTCTGGAACCGGGTTTTTATACTTCTCGTCTAATCAGTGTTATGAAAAAAACATATATGTGAAAGGAAGGTTACAGTATGAGAAAAGTATTGGCTTTATTAGTCCTGGTGTCCATGATTGTGGGAGTGTTTACAGTCCCTGCCAGCGCAAAAACAAAAGCAAATTCAAAGACTAAAACACTTGAGTTACATTTTGAAGATGAATATGGTGATGAAGAAGTATTTGTTTCGGTTCCTTACAACAGTAAATGGAAAGATATTGGTGATTCCCTGTACGGTTATGAACATGAGTTTGAAACTTCAAAAGGTACAGAGGTAAATATTAGTATTATTCCTGCTTCTGACAACGAAGAAGCAGCGTCATTATGTAAATGGCTGCAGGACAAAAAGTATAAGAAGCAGATAATGGAATATTTATATGATAATACGTCTATGGATGAACTCTCCGGTACTTCTCTCAAACTAAAAAAAGACGGTAGCGGACACTACCTGCTCGTCGTAAAATACGCCAACGAGTTTGGAGTTCTAAGGGTTTTGGACGGACAGTATCTGGTGATGTATTTTGCTAAAACAAATGCGAAATCCGTAGCTAAATCGATACAGAATAAACTGATATCTTACACAAAGCAGATAAAGTATGAAAAGAAAAACATAGGAACTGTTGAACTCGATCCGGACATAGAGATACTTGATACCAAACTTGATGCCGATAAAGTAATCTTTGCGCAGGTATATACAAATGCTGCATGGGGCTATCAAAAAGAGGCTATCTACATCATGGGTGACGGCAGGGTATATTCCTATGATTTTGCTAAAAACCCCGGTCATGTAGAGAACATACAGTCTGACGAAAGTCCCATAGAATATCTTCTGGGTACTGAACCATCATGTATAGTGGATAAGGATTATCTCATGCTGATGTACTCTTATGCTGTACATATTAATCCTGACGCAAAGTACACCACAAAGCAGGAGATGTATGACTATGGCCAGAAAAACCTCTATTTCTATGCTGCGGATGGAACAAAGATTAAAGCAGCTAGTTATGGAGATGTAAGGTATATATATGACGATAAATATGCCACTAAACTCGAAGAACTCTGGAATAAATGTTACAAACACTGCAAATAAATAATAAAACTTTATTTCAAATAAAGTCCCCTTTTTGTAGGGAAGTGTGCAAAAAGAAAAGCCCACGGTAAAGGAGCCGTGGGCTTTGCAGTTGAAGTTATTTAAGCTTCTTTTTCATTGATTTGTAGCTAACAGTTTTGATCTCTTCAAAAGACTTAGCCTTTTTTGTCTTAAACACTTTGTTGAGTTTCTTGTCGTACTGATCATAGGTCATGGACTTGCCGTTCCACTCAGCGTTTTCATCAGCAATATTGAAATCACCGGATGCAATTACAGATAACTTACCATCCTGCATGCTGTATATGAAATCATCACCGTCACCGCTGGCAGCAGCAGTAGATGTTTCAAGTATTTTTCCGCTCTTCTTGATATAGAAAGTATTGCCGCGGTATCCGCCTGCACTGGCTACGCCTGACTGGAAGTCGCCGAGCTTTACAGCTTCGCCGTTATAGAACGTATAAAGCGAATAAATATATATATTGTTGTTCTCGAATGAATCAGCGGGAACATCTACAGCCAGAAGCTCAGGTATGTCATCATTATCGAGATAGATTAGTTTGAATCTGTCAAAACCGTTCTGGGATATTTCATTACCCTTACGAAGCTCTTTGATAAGCTTGTAATATGCTGCCTTGTATGACGCATCATTTTCGGAAGCAGCTATAGGAGTTGATGAAAACACCGGAAGAATCAGAGCTGCAGTAAGCAGGAGTACCAATAGTTTTTTTGTTTTAAAATGCATGTTTAACACATCCTTTCATGAAAATTTTTTCTACAGACCCCATAATATCACAATATATGTAAATGTCAATATCGAATATTGCAGAGTATTACAAAAATATGTTTGAAAATTAACTATACTTTGATATAATGTAAGAAACGCAGAAGGCGTTTTTGAGGTTAAATTGACCAATTAGTATGCGTATTATCAAAAAAAGTGTTCTGATAATATAGTTAAATATATTGGAAGAGGAAAAACTATGGGTAGTTCTAAAGAAAAAAACACCAGATCGTTAAAAAAATCAGAGAGAAGAGAAGGAAGGCAGCTGAATTTGATGACGGTACCGGTTATCGTGTGGTACGCGTTATTCTGTTATCTGCCTCTTTTTGGTATATTCTTTGCGTTTAAGGATTTTACACCTGTTCCGGGTGAATCCCTGCTTAAAA
>JAEEKN010000262.1 GCA_016282435.1 Lachnospiraceae bacterium
CCATCAAGTGGTAGGAGAAAAAAACCAATCCACAGTATCTCCAATATCATAACCTAACCTGTAGAAAAGGTAAAGGATGGTTATGGAGTATTAAAGACCTTGGAGAGGGTCTCTAAACACTACTACTATATAATACGAGGAAAAAATGGAAAAGGAAAAGAAATATTCAATCATACAAAATCTGTCCTATTGCCTTAAAAGTACTATGGCAGGCTGTCCTAAGCTGCTGGTATTTTGTATCGGTATTATTATCGCAAATTGCATCATCCCGATCATCACGGCTTTCCTGCCCAAGGTTATTATCGAAGAGATTACAATAGGTACGGATTTACAAAAACTTCTGTTCATCACCGGTCTTATGGCCTTGGCACTGGCGCTGGTCCAAACGATACAAAAGTACCTTGACAGGATGATCTACTGGAACAGATTTAAGATGAATACCTACTTCTTAGGAAAGGTAACAAAAAAAGGACTTACCACAGATTACAGGAACCAGGAAGATGAACACTTCAGAGAACTGCAAAGCGAAAGTTTTGCCAGCTGTAACGGAAACTATTCCCACTATGTGCAGGTCTATGAAGCCATCGTTATGTTTTTCTCTAATCTCCTGGGCTTTGTCGCCTTTGCCGGGATATTATTTACACTGAATATATGGATCATTCTGTTTCTGTGCATTACTACACTGGCAAGTTTCCTGCTCAACCGTAAGATTCTGAAATGGGTTGAAGTAAACATGGATGAAAAGAACGGATACGAACATGGCATACAGTACATCACAGGCATTTCAGGCGATATTCAGGCTGCGAAGGATATCCGTTTATATAATATGTCCGTATGGATGAACAAACTGTATGACAAGTACATGGCAGGGCTTAAAGGATGGTACAGAAAATACACTGCAAAGCTTTTCGGAGCATCAGCAGTCGACAGCGGAATGTCTCTATTACGAGAAGGAGCAGTATACGTATACTTATTATATCTGATATTTGAAGGAAAGATATCCGTTGCAGAATTTGTTCTGTATTTTAATGTTGTTGCAGGTTTTTCGACATGGCTCGGAAGCTTGCTCGGTCAGATCAACAATCTGAACCGTCTGAGCATTTCGATGAACCGCTTCAGGTCGTTCCTGGAATATCCTGAAAACTACAAACGTGACGGAGGTATCGAGCCAAAGCCTGAGAACGGGCCCTGCAAAATAGAATTAAAGGATGTCTGTTTCAAATATACCGACGATGGCGAAGATATCATACATGATTTTAATCTGACTGTAGAGCCGGGTGAACATCTGGCAGTAGTAGGATTAAACGGAGCCGGAAAAACCACCTTTGTAAAAATGCTGCTGGGACTCACCGACCCTGACAAAGGCCATGTTTTATATGACGGGGAAAATGTGAAGGATTATAACCGTGACAGTTATTACAGGTTATTCGGTGCAGTATTCCAGGATTACTCTTTACTACCGGTTACCATCGCCGAAATAGTGGCAGAAACCGACCTTGCCTCTCTGGACAGGATAAAAGTAGAGGAATCTTTAAAATATGCCGGTTTATGGGAAAAGGTACAATCACTTCCAAATGGTATGGAAAGTAAATATGATAAGACTTTCTGGGATGACGGTATCGGACTTTCCGGCGGAGAAATACAAAAACTTCTGCTCGCAAGAGCTCTGTACCGGCAGTCGCCTGTCGTAGTACTTGACGAGCCGACAGCAGCACTGGATCCCATATCGGAGAACCGCCTCTATGAAACATATGACGAGATGATGAAAGGAAAATCTACCATATTTATCTCTCACCGTCTGGCATCTACCAGATTCTGCAACAGGATAATCCTGATAGACCATGGCAGGATCATCGAAGAAGGCACTCACGAGGAACTGCTAAAGAAAAAAGGACAGTACTACGAATTATTTGAAACACAGGCAAAATTTTACCGTGATCAGAATGGCGTGAGGGAGGAGGAAGACAATAATGAGATTTAAAAAGCGGATAGAAAATACAAAACGCGGATACCGGATACTGGGAAAATACTGTCCGGGCCTCATAAGCTCAAAAGTATTAAAAAGTGCTGCCGAAACCCTGACTCCCTTTGTTACTATCTGGTTTTCGGCAAGGATAATCAATGAACTATCCGGTGAAAGAAATACAACCAGACTGGCTATCTACGTTATCCTTACCATAGGCATCAATTTCCTTCTCTCCATGATAAAGAACGCCCTGGAGAAGAAGGTAAGTGATAAAGAATCGGGTATGTGGAATTATTTTTCAAAGATCTTTGCAGATAAACAGATGACTATGGATTTCGCAGATCTGGAAAACCCGGAAATTCAAAAGAAAAAGCAAAAGGCAGAAGAAAACCTGTTTATGTTTGGCAACGGCTTGGGACAGCTTGTATGGGATACCGCCGGACTGGTCAGTGTATTTATAGGTATAATTGCATCCGTGATACTGACTGCTCCTTTATTCCTGTCAAAAACCGGGGAAACATTTATGGACTCACCTCTCTGGATAGTGCTGCTTATACTGATACTGATTTTGGCAGGATGGGTTACTGCCGGGCTGCGTGCCAAAGAAGACGGGTTATTTCAAAAATGGACCGACAGCAATGTCTGGTTTAACAGAGCATTTATGTTTTATGGGCATGAGCTCTATTCAAATATGGGGAGAGCTAAGGATGTACGAATTTATCGTCAGGACCGGATTGCTGAACGCGAAATGCGGAAGTTGCAGGAAAGAAACGATGATAATGATAAGTATATCAGAAAAATGAGTTCCTGCCAGGGGATGCATGTTCTCTTCAGAGGCACGATAGGGTGTCTCTGCTATCTGTTCGTAGTGGCAAAGGCCGGACTGGGAGCATTTGCTGTAGGCAGTATAGTGCAATATGTAGGAGCACTTATAAAGCTGGTAGAGAGCTTCGGTAACCTGTCGGAAGTTATCTCTGAAAACAAGATTTATACAGAGCATCTTGAAAAGCTTTATGAATATCTTGATTTACCGGACCGTAAAAAGAAGGGAACCCTGCATATCAAAAATGACGTCTCCGACAGTAACATACCGGATAGCATTAACTGCGAGATAGAATTTAAAAATGTTTCCTTCAAGTATCCCGGTACTGATGATTATGTACTGAAAAATATCAACACTAAACTAAACATCAGGAAAAAGCAGGCCTTTGTAGGTGCGAACGGTGCAGGAAAGACGACATTCGTGAAACTTCTCTGCGGACTGTACGAGCCAACGGAAGGACAGATACTTCTAAACGGCAGGAATATCAGAGAATACGACTACTCAGAATACCTGAAATTTTTCTCCTTTGTATTCCAGGATTTTAAGCTTTTGGCATTTCCTCTGGGTCAGAATATCGCTGCTGATATTACTTATGACAGGAAAAAGGCAGAGGATTGTCTTAATAAGGCTTCATTTACCGACAGATTAAAAACAATGTCCGACGGGCTTGAGACATACCTATATAAAGATGTTTCAGAGAAAGGTATACAGATATCGGGTGGTGAGGCGCAAAAAATAGCCCTTGCCAGAGCGCTCTATAAGGACTCACCGATAATAATACTTGATGAACCGACCGCTGCTCTGGATCCTATCGCAGAGGAGGAAATATACCGAAACTTTGACAACATAGTAAAGGACAAAACAGCTATCTATATCAGCCATAGATTATCATCATGTCAGTTTTGCGACGAGATAACTGTTTTTGATAAAGGTGAGATCATCCAGAAAGGAAAACACGCCGATCTGCTGAAAGATACTTTAGGTAAGTATGCACAGCTTTGGAACGCACAGGCAAAATACTATCAGAATGCATAGAAAAACGGGCTGACCTTAATAGTCAGCCCGTTCATTATCTCTTTTTTAGTGCTGGTTTCCGCCGGGTGTATTGTGGAGGATAACATCATGATATCCGCCCTCAACAATTGAAGTTGCTGAAACCAGAGTAATCTTAGCGTCTCTCTGAAGTTCGGGAATAGTAAGTACACCGCAGTTGCACATAGTGGACTTTACTTTGTAAAGTGACTTTGCAACATTGTCCTTCAGAGGACCTGCATATGTAACATAAGAGTCTACGCCTTCTTCGAAACTGAGCTTTGCCTTACCGCCGAGATCGTATCTTTGCCAGTTACGAGCTCTGTTGGAACCCTCGCCCCAGTACTCTTAAACGTACTGACCGTTAACCATAAGCTTGCTTGTAGGGCTCTCATCGAAACGTGCGAAGTAACGTCCAAGCATGATGAAATCAGCTCCCATAGCCAGAGCCAGGGTCATATGGTAGTCATGAACGATACCACCGTCTGCACAGATCGGAATGTAAATACCGGTCTCCTTATAATACTCATCACGAGCCTTAGCTACTTCGATAACTGCTGTAGCCTGTCCGCGTCCGATACCCTTCTGCTCTCTGGTGATACAGATAGATCCTCCGCCGATACCGATCTTTACGAAATCAGCTCCGGCTTTTGCCAGGAACATAAATCCGTCACGGTCAACAACATTACCTGCGCCTACCTTAACGGTATCACCGTACTTTTCACGGATAAATGAAAGAGTCTTCTCCTGCCAGCAGGTATATCCTTCAGAAGAGTCGATACAGAGTACATCTGCGCCTGCTTCTACAAGAGCGGGAACACGCTTCTCATAGTCCAGGGTATTGATACCTGCACCTACCATATATCTCTTTTGTGAATCAAGAAGTTCGCTGGGGTTTGATTTATGCTCTGAATAGTCCTTACGGAATACCATATAAAGCAGGCATCCGTTGCTGTCTACGATAGGAAGGGAGTTAAGCTTGTTATCCCAGATGATATCATTTGCTTCTTTTAATGTGGTAGTTTCGGGAGCTGTGACAAGGCTTTCTAAGGGTGTCATAAAAGTTTTAACCTGGAGAGTGGTCTCCATACGGCTGACACGGTAATCACGGCTGGTAACGATTCCCAGAAGCTTTCCGTGTGCTGTTCCGTCACTCGTTATAGCGATGGTATTATGTCCGTTTTTCTCTACGATATCAAGTACATCCTGAAGAGTATCGTCTTCTTTTAAGTTGGAATCGCTTACAACAAAACCTGCTTTGTAAGATTTTACCTTTGCTACCATAGCGGCTTCATCCTCTATGGACTGTGAACCGTAAATAAATGATAATCCACCTTCCTTTGCCAATGCTATAGCCATGGTATCATTGGATACGGACTGCATGATAGCCGAAACCAAAGGAATATTCAAAGAGATGGGTGATTCCTCAGAGCCCTTTCTGAATTTTACAAGGGGCGTACGGAGTGATACGTTTGCAGGGATGCAGTCAGGTGCGGTGTATCCCGGAACTAATAGGTACTCGCTGAAAGTGTGTGAAGGTTCCTCAAAAAAGTAAGCCATGTCATCCTCCTTTTATATATGAAATATTTTGATACCAAAAAAGTATAACGGTGTTACTATAAATTAACGCTTTACCTTGATAAAGGCTTCTTTTAATGACAGTATCCCTGCCCCTATGATAAGAGGCAGGGAATAGAATATTAAAAGCCATTGTAAAGCATAAATGCCATAAAGTCAAGGACTTTTTAAATATTTTTTTGTATATTTGTAACTTCCTTTTACAAACCAAACAGTTTCTATCGTTTAGCTCCACAGCTTCGACCTGGCTTCAGCGGTAAGTCCCGCACGCTGATCATAGAAGAGACCTGTTGAAGCGGTTCCTTTAGTAACATAGAACCTGTCACTTCCGTCGAAACGGCTGAGTTCTATATTATTCTGGAAGCCTGCGGCGTTGCTTCTTACATAATATACGATGTTCAGACGACCGAGCTGTTTTAAGGTCTGACCGTTTATAGTATCGGTATTCGGCTTATTGAAATGAAGATTTACAGCCAGGGGCTGTACGGGATGGAAACCGTTTGATGCTACAGAACCGTCAAAATATGCACGAGGCAGCCAGCGGTAATCATCATCTTTTAATCTCTCGTTGAAATAGGGATCCCAACCGGCTCTTCCTGCTCCGCCGCCTTCCGTAAATCCCCTTCCAAAAGGTTCAATGTCCGCAAAGAGATATTTCATCATGCTCATACCGATATCGTAGTCAGCGGTAAGGCACATAACAGAATATACCCAGTAAGCGGCAACATTACCCGGATCATGAACATCACAGGCAGCTTTTAGTTCTTCAAGGGATTCGGGCGCGGGATCTGCAAGCTGAATCCTTCTGTCCTGTGTCCATTCAGGCTTCAATGTCATATCCAGCCCTCCAACATATGGCTGTGATACCGTACCGTTTGCCGAACTCATTACTTTGTCAAATAAACCCATTTTTCCTTCTCCTTTCACGAGCTTAAGCCCCATACAAATATGTGCTGAAAAGCACATTAACCATGATATCATTATATACAAAAAAACGAGAGTTTGCAATAGGCAATCTGCACATCATTCACTTTCTACTTTCCGGCCAGCTTCATTACCTTCCTGTAGCCAAGTCCGGTTAAACCCGCTATAACCGCTATCATTATCAACGCAGCCAGATTCTGATCAAGGACCGTTCCCAAAGCCAGAGCAATTCCCATAAATATAATGCAGAATACCATGTTCGTAGCCAAATATATACCCGTTCCGGCTCCCTGTTTGATAACTTCTATTTCATTTTCCCAGTCCAGACGCATATGCTTGATGCCGCATACACTTCCTCTCACCGTCGAAAACGCACAGAGGGTGAATCCGAGTATAAGTAAAAGCACCGTGCTTATAACCGGAACTTTAGCCGATATACAGCATGTAGTGATAGAGAAAAGAGTGACCGGAACCGTAAGATACATATTAAAAAGCATCTTACTCCGGTACAGGACCGCTTTCTCTATCGGCAGGCTCTGAACTATCCAGTAATTCTTTCCTTCGAGAGACATAGTAAACGCAGTTGTAGCAACCATCCCCGCAAAAAAATATATTATAAAAGGTATAAGAAGATATAAAGTTTCAACCGTAATAGGGGCATCCTTTATCATATCGGTAAGAATCTCCCGGATATCAAAAAACAGCACCGCAATACCGCTTACCAGACAGAGCAGTTCACCTATCGGTGCATTTGTCATATATACGGTCGAACCGGTCATTCTTTTAAATTCCTTAAACACCAGAGTATTCAGAACACTTCTCCGTTTGCAGCTAATCTTTACTTTTTTCTTTGAAGCCGCATGGGACTTTAACGCGGAATTTATCTTTCGATATGACCTTCCGACGGTAATAAATACTATTTCAAAGAGAAGGATCGATACTCCTATAAGCAGCAGAATATCAGAAATACTTACTTCTTTTACAGCATTACTAAACCAGTCTATGGGAGGATATATTTTACTCACACTTCCTGTCACGGAAGATACCGTCTGTACCACTTCTTCTGTTTTATCTTCTCTTATAGTATCTTCTATAAAGAATCTGAGAAAGATGCCCGATACGACAACCATAAAAACCAGAATTGTCTGAATAACAATTTTGTGTTTGAATCCTGCACTTATCTTTGTTATCACGAATCCCAGGAATGATGCCAAAAGCATAGGAATAATGGGCATTATAAGTGAAAGAACTATCCATATCGGATAGACATACACCGGAGCCTCTGCATAGATGCCGTATACTATCATAGTAGAAAATGAAACACTCATCTGCCATGGCAGACCTTTCACGTACATATACAGAAATTTACATCCCGCAATATCTTTTGGACTAAAAGGCAGTGACATCAGCATATCATACTCCTTAAAGTTAAACAGATAGCCGTTTGTTTTAAACATAGTAAGCAGGAATGACAGAAGGCAGATAATCATCGCACACATCCCCGGTATGGAATCCGTGAGCCCGAAATATCCGAACCCTATCGCCTGTACTATACAGTACGCCACAAGCATCAGATAAAGGCTCCCCATACCTATGGCGCCCCCGACGATTTTTCCTCTTTTCTTTTTGTCCCTACAGTTTTTATATATATTCCTAAGGCTTGTTGACAAAAGAAGTGCCTTTAGCAGAACCATTTTTTTACTCATCTACAGCCTCCAAAAATACCTCTTCCAGGGATTCTCCATGTGTGAGTTCTTCCATTGTTCCCGAAGCTATGATCTGTCCGTGCTTGATGATAGCCACTTTATTGCAGAGTTTTTCGGCTACATCCAGAACATGTGTTGAGAAAAAGATAGCAGTTCCTTTTTCACACATTTCATGCATAATCTGCTTCAGTACAAAAGAAGCTTTCGGGTCAAGTCCCACAAAAGGTTCATCCATTACTATAAGCACGGGATCGTGAATAAGCGCTGAAATGATGGCCAGTTTCTGTTTCATACCGTGTGAATATGAACCTACGAGGTCCCCCAACGCATCCGTTATCTCAAATCTTGACGCGAAGTCATTGATTTTTTCTTCTCTGACCGTTTCATCAATTTCAAAAATGTCGGATATGAAGTTTAAGTACTGTAAACCGGTCAGATTCTCATACAGATCCGGGTTATCCGGTATATAAGCAGTGATCTTCTTACATGCCATGGAATCCTTTTTTACCGAATGCCCGTCAATATATATTTCTCCCTCCGTAAAATCCAACACCCCAACCACCGCACGTATGGTAGTTGATTTACCCGCCCCGTTATGTCCGATAAATCCGTAGATATCACCGCTTTCTATGGTAAGCGTGACATTATCGGCGGCTTTTTTTCCTTCTCCGTATGTCTTTGAGTATCCTTTGATTTCCAAGATTGCCTTTTTTTCCATGTGATGTTCTCCTCAAAATGTCTAAGTCACCTCGAAAACGCCTTCAGCGTTTCCTCTCGAGGTGAGTCTTAAAAAGTAAGATTGATTTCCGGGATGATCCTCTGATTGTTAACTTCGATTACGGATTTATAAGCATATCGTACACCTTCCGTGTTTCTTCCCTGGATCCCGAACTAATATAGTAAGTTTGTTCTGAAGTAACTATTTTGATAAAACTTCCTTCTTCGGGATTCAGGAATACTTTACATCCGTTTTCACCATCTACGGTAAAGTTCCCTTTATATAATGTAGCGATCCCAAAGCCGGATTCCTTAAAAAATTTTACATTTTCGACATCGTCTCCCCACTCCACAGCCTTGATATCAGCTATATCTATGATATATTCATCACTCAGCTGGTGGCATATCACTCTGTTATCCTCTACTTTAAGTTTTATAGGGGTAGCTTCTGCCATTCCTATATAAACAAGGGTTCCCATTATAACAATTGCCCAGATCACTATCATTGTACATAGCAGTTTTCCGACAGGATGTGCTATATTTATCGTAGCTCCGACACCGACTCTTTTATTTACCATGAGCCTGCGGTTGTTCGGATTATAATAGAAGAACCCGCCTATCCAGTTATCATCCTCATCTTCTACGATGGTCATCTCTTTTCTGTATCGGGCTTCTATTTTTTTTGCCCTGCCGCTATAAAGGAAGATACCCGCCATCAAAATGATAATATAGATAATGCCACCTATAATTATAGCCAACTCCGAATACATTAAATAGTATCCTGCAGGAATCAATACCATCAGTACAACACACAGCCACAAATATCCTATAATAAAGTTGAAAAGATTTTTCTTCTTGGCACGGTTATAGTTGGCATTCACTACGGAATCTGACGAAATAACCTCATTCTTTAAACCATCCATCCCATATGCAAGTATAGAAATAAGAATACCTACCACCCAAAAGATTGCGCATATACCGGTCCCCAGAAAGTTTCCGGCTATCTCACTATCAATAGCGATCACCTTTAAATCAATAAGTAATGCAGCAACCAAAGCAATAAATCCCAATATATTCGGAATCAGTATTTTAGAAATCTTAACTGTACGAATGTTTCCTGCCGTATTTATATCGGTATAACTGATTTTTTCCGCAGTAAAGCCCAGCATCCTTTTTAAGTTCTTCATCTCCTTGTTTCCGATGGCAAAAGGGATGTTTATCCCTATTATGGATCCAAAGAAAAGAAGCATCCATATAGTAGTCTGGAGAACAAATCCGTGGAATAACAGGAGTATTATTGAGAGTGCTATGCTCACAATCAGGATTTTTGCTGCCTGACCTCTTCTGGTGTTATAAAGCTTATCGATTTTTTCCGAGGTATCCCCTTCCGTATACTCTTTTCTCATGGAAAGGCCCAGGATAAGTTTCGCGTTCTTCCAGTTTTTGGGATACAATATGTAAAACAATATTAAAAGTGTGGGAACAAGAATTACACAAATGGTTATTCCAAAAATAAGTGACATGGTTTTCCTCCTCTTTTGACCCTAAGACAGTATCATCTTTGTGACCGGTTTTAATCACGTTGATTGTTTGGTTCCCAATAAAGGTCTATAAGATCAAGAAGTTCCTGTTTCTGTACTCCGGATATACGGGTTTCCGATACTATTCTTTTAAGCTCCGTTTTGTTGGCGTCAGAAATAGATGCTTCCTTTTTTATCTCGGTTCGTATCCTGGCACCGTTTTTCCTGTCGGTCATGATGTAGCCTTCGGTTTTTAAGAGCTGATATGCTTTGCTCACGGTCATGGTATTTATGCCCATCTCAAGGGCCAGATCCCTCACCGTCGGGAGCTTTTCACCCGACTTCAGTTCTCCGCTCGATATTCCCATGACTATCTGGTTCCTGAGCTGCATATATATCGGAATATCGGATAATTCATCTATTTTTATGATCATGTTATTGCCCTCATTTTCTATTTTTTGTTGTAAAAATGTCTCCCTGCAAGTAAACTTGCGGTAGACATTCTTGCAGATTGGCTGTGAATAGTTGCCTATTGCAGAGCCCTGCGGTCAAATATGAACATACCCATTATATCACAAAACAGTATCAATAGAAAAGCACTTATTACCGCACCGGTATAATCAGATAGCACAGCTGTTTCATTTGAAAGATTCAATCCGTTCGTAAGAAATGACGGAAGTTTATTTTTTAAGTCCGGAATGTATTCCAAAAGCATCATTCCGAAATAAACGCCACCTGTAGCAAGCATCACCTGACCGCTGTTATTACACAACGTTCCGAAAAACATAAGAACTGAAATAATGGCAATCCCGAAAAACCAGTACATCAATACGCCGTAAAACAGATTCGGTACATCATTTCCCCAGAAGTATGCTGTATATCCCCAGGTGATACCGGCGTACACCAGATAAAGGAGTGTCCAGATAAAGCAGGACATAACGAGCTTTGAAAAGAATACCTTTTTTCTGGAAAGCCCTTTAGTAACGATCTGGATCAGTGTCCCCTTCTGATACTCTCCGGTAA
>JAEEKN010000004.1 GCA_016282435.1 Lachnospiraceae bacterium
AAGGAATATGGCAAGTGACTACGGGGTTAGCGTTATAACTGTTGAGCATGCGTATGAACTGCTGGAGGAAGAGGGGTATATCAATTCTTCGGAGAAAAGAGGATACTTTGTAATCTACGATCCGAATAACCAGTTTCCTGTGTCGGTAAAGCCCCAAACGAATCCCACACCGGGCTATAAGCCGGCAGCGGTAACCACGAAGAATAGGGACGGGATGTCCTTTTCACAATATGCGAGAACCGTGAGAAAGGTCATATCTGCATATGGTGAGAGCATCATGGAGCGGTCTGATGTATTCGGATGTGAATATTTGAGAAATGCCATAGCTTCATATCTTTCGAGAAGCAGGAAAATCCAGGTTGACCCCAAAAGGATCATCATCGGGTCCGGAGCGGAATATCTATACGGCATGATCATAAAAGTCCTGGGGCACAGGATCACATATGGTATAGAAAGTCCTTCATATAGAAAGATAGCCTATATATATGAATCTGAAGGTGTAAAGACTAAGGCACTTAGCCTTACATCCGACGGTATAGACAGTACGGAACTTTGGAATGCAGATATTCAGGCCCTGCACATAACACCGTACAGAAGCTATCCGAGCGGTGTCACAGCTACGGCTTCCAAAAAACACGAATATCTTAAATGGTGTAACGAAAAGAATGCCATAATCATAGAGGATGACTTTGAATCGGAGTTTTCTCCGTCGAGGAAGCCCGAAGAGACGGTGTTGTTCCTTAATAAAGGTAAAAATGTAATATATGTAAATACTTTTACTAGAACCATAGGTCCTTTTTTACGAGTGGCATATATGGTAGTACCGGAAGATATGGCGGATAAGTTCAAACAGACAGTCGGATTCCTGTCATGTACGGTCCCGACTCCGGAGCAGTATGTGATAGCGGAATTACTCGAAAACGGGGAGTTTGAGAGACATATCAACAGAGTCAGAAGAAAAAAACGTGAAGAATTAAAGAACTAAAACGTTTTTATAAATAGTTTATCAAAAAATAATTTGCCATTTTTACGATGATAATATATAATTATCTATGTATGTATAGAAATTATGCTTGACAATATTTTCAGTTTGTGCATAATAATCTAATGTTTATGAAAGGATGTGAATATATGGAAGCAGGATATGATACAGGTCTGGGTGAGGTTCTGATCTCGGCAGACGTTATTGAGAAATGTGCGGGTGCTTCGGCATGTGAATGCTTTGGTGTAGTCGGAATGGCATCCAGGAATGTAAGAGACGGTCTTGCCAAGCTCTTAAAGAAGGAGAACCTGAGTAACGGTGTTTCGGCAAAGCTTGAAGACAACAGAATTACTATTGATTTACATATCATAGTATCTTACGGTGTGAACATTCCTTCTGTTTGTGATAATCTTCTTGAAAATGTAAAGTATAGGGTTGAGGAGTTTACAGGTCTTAAGGTTCAAAAAATCAACATCTTTGTTGAAGGTGTCAGAGTAATAGATTAATTGGAGGAACGAAAAGTGTCAGTTAAAAAGATAGATGCCGCTTTGCTCAAGAAGATGTTTATCGGAGCTGCGGCAAGTCTTGAATCCCAAAAAGAAGTCGTAAATGAATTGAATGTGTTCCCGGTGCCTGACGGTGATACCGGAACAAACATGACCATGACCATAATGTCAGCTGTTAACGAAGTTACCGCTCTGGAGAATCCCACTATGGAAGAACTGGCTAAGGCTATTTCCAGCGGATCCCTGAGAGGTGCGAGAGGTAACTCAGGTGTTATTCTTTCACAGTTGCTCCGTGGTTTTACAAAGGTTATCAGGGACGTCGAAGAGATAAATATCGAGACCATAGCCAATGCCTTCCAGAAGGCTGTTGAGACAGCTTACAAGGCTGTTATGAAGCCGAAGGAGGGAACCATTCTTACAGTAGCTAAGGGTGGAGCCGATAAGGCTATGGAACTTGTAGGAACTACAGATGACCTCGTAGTATTCGGTGAGAAGATCATAAAGTACATGGCTGAGGTTCTGGAATATACTCCTGAACTTCTTCCTGTATTAAAAGAAGCCGGTGTAGTTGACTCAGGCGGACAGGGTCTCTTGGAGGTTATGAAGGGCGGATTTGCCGTTATGTGCGGCAAAAAGCTTGAGATCAAGGCAGCTGAGCCTGTGAAGAAGGCAGATACCACAAAAGTTGTCAGCACAGAAGACATTTCTACATCAGATATCAAATTCGGATATTGTACTGAGTTCATCATTCTTCTTGACAACGAATTTACAGAGCTTGATGAGACAGAGTTTAAGGCTTACTTAGAGTCCATCGGTGATTCCATAGTATGTGTAGCCGATGATGATGTCGTAAAGGTACACGTTCATACGAATGATCCCGGACTTGCCATCCAGAAGGCGCTGACCTTCGGACAGCTTACCAAGATGAAGATCGACAATATGCGTGAAGAGCATAACGAGAAACTGGGTCTGGAGGCTGAGAAGGCTAATGCTGTTAAAGCCGGTGCTGTAAAAGCACAGGAAGTTAAGAAGCCCACACTTCCTCCAAAGGATAACGGATTTATATCCGTATCTGTAGGTGAAGGTATCAATGAGATATTCAAGGGACTGGGTGTTGACTATCTGATAGAGGGTGGTCAGACCATGAATCCTTCTACAGAGGATATGCTGAATGCCATAGATCAGGTAAATGCAAAGAATATTTATATTCTTCCGAACAACAAGAATATTATTCTGGCTGCTGAGCAGGCAAAGAGCATGACGAAGGACAAGAACATCATCGTTATTCCTTCGAAGACCATACCTCAGGGTATTGCCGCAGTTATCAACTTTGTATCAGGTAAGTCTACTGAAGAGAATGAAGCTGCTATGGTAGAGGCTATGGGAAGGGTAAAGACCGGTTCTGTGACTTATGCGGTAAGAGATACTCATATAGATGGTCTTGAGATAAAGAATGGTGACTTCATGGGTCTTGATGATAAGACTATAAAGAGTACCGGTTCCGATATCAAGCAGGTTACTGCGGAGCTTGTTGATTCTATGGTAGAAGAGGACAGTGAGCTTATCAGTATCTACTTTGGTGAGGATGCTGATGAGGAGTCAGCTAATGAGATTGCGGATATGCTGATGGAGAAGTATGATTACCTCGATGTAGAGGTTCATCCAGGAAACCAGCCCGTATATTACTACGTTATATCAGTTGAATAAATTTCTTAGAGTCATGACGAAATGTCGTGACTTTTTTTTTGATAAACGAATGTCCTCAGAACATGCTCAGCGCCATTATGGTCTAAAACCCGAATCGCTTAGCAGGGATATGCTAACAATATAATATGTATATATCTACGGACACTTGCAATCGGATGCCCGCTTGATACCGGGCTTCCTTGTGCTGCGTTCAAAAATCGATTTGGATAATCGATTTTTGCCTTGCTATATACATATTCTATCGTTGTATATCCTACTGCCCGCTTTAAGGTTTTATCCCTTAATGGCGTCGAGCATGTTCAGTAAAATGAAATTTAAAAAAGATATGGATATTTCCAATATAATAACTATATTTTATAAATTTTTTGAAAAATATAAAAATAATTAGCACTCACCTCTTGACAGTGCTAACAATATGTGCTATAACATATTTGATAGATAGAGAAATAGATGGATAAGTAAAAGTACAAGAAAGTTGGAATGAAGTAGAAAGAATGTGATTTCAT
>JAEEKN010000263.1 GCA_016282435.1 Lachnospiraceae bacterium
AAAGTAAAAGTACTCCGGATGTAAGTATATACGGCTCTGTAAAGGTAAGCGGTGATATTATCGTTGATAAGTCCCTGTATATATATGATAAGGAACTTGTCAAAAAGGACTCTGACTTCAGATATGTAGTTAATGAGAAGGATGAGCCGTCCATAAATGTTCAGGTACAGGAAGACAATACACCAAAGCTGAATATATGGATCGGCGGTCAGCAGGTTACTGAAGGAAGAGCTTATGATATATGGGGCCTTAACGTCGGAAGTGCAACATATGATAAAGATACAAAGGTTCTGACACTTAATAATGCAGGTGGATTTAAAGGAATTAATCATGATGCATGGATCGACTGTGATGAAGAGATCACGATAAATGGAAATTTCAGTTTATCAATGCTTGATGGAACCGGTGTGGAATATTTGATCAGGAGCGTTAAGGATCTTACTGTTGACTGCAATATTGATATGACCGGGATGAAAGCATATCCTAACAGAGCCATCTCTACTCTGGGGGACGCAAAATTAATTATATCCGGCGGTACATACAAATTACGTGCAAAGAATAATGCTTTATATTCATATAAAGATCTGGTATTGAGTGGTGGAGAGATCGACGCATCATCCAGTCTGAGTGTTATATGCTCCGGATCAGCAGATATAAGCTTTGACGGTGCAAATGTTAAGGCAATAAATACCAATAATAGAGTAACGGTTTCGGCAGGCGGTAATATTGCTTTTAACAAAGGAACCGCAACGATCCAGGCTTCTGCCGGCACAGCAGCCGTAAGCGCAAACAAAAAGATCACCATGGATACGAGCAAGCTTTGTATAGCTTCTCCGGAAGGAGCTAAGATCCAGGGTGGAAAGATCGTTGATGCAGACGGTAAAGATGTGAGCGCGGTGGAAATAAAGGCTGTAGAAGGCTATGAATTGTGGCTTGGAAATACCGCTGTTACAAAGAACAATGCTTCCGATATATTCGGAGACGGAAAAGCAAGTTATAATCCTGAGACGCACGTACTTACCCTTAACGGAGTTAAGGATTTCGGAGAGCTCTACAAGTCCGGAGATTCTACTTACTGTATTGCATCGACAGGTACAAACGAACTGACGATAAAGGGAAGTGCTGAACTGTCCGGCGCTTCGGTCGGAATAAGCGGATTAAATCTCATTATTGATGCAGATCTTACAATTAATTGTAATACCGGTATTTTGTCAGGATTGGGAGGAGTAAAGATCAACGGTGGCAAGGTAGTGATCAATTCCGCTAAAGACGGGATAAATGCAGATGTACTTGGTGGTATAGAGGTAAACGGAGGCGAGCTTATTGTTAAAGCCGGTGCAGACGATTCTCACGCACTTAAAGCAACAACGATCAAGTTATACGGCGGTAAAATAACCGCTGAAGGAAAAGCAGGGTCGATGCTCGCAAGCTCCAAGATAATTCTTTCCGATAAGATGCTTATCTTAGAACCCAAGGGCGGAAAGCTCAGCACAAGCGGAAAATCAATAGTTGATGATGAGGGTAATACCGCAAAGAAGGTTATGATGCTTGAAAAGACCGTTCAGTATACCGTTAAGTTTGATGCTAACGGTCACGGTACCGCACCGGCAGATGTTACACTTTGGAGCGGAGAATGTGTTGAGAGACCGGCAGATCCTGCAGAGGACGGCTGGCTGTTCACAGGCTGGTTTACAGATAAAGAAGCCACAACGGCTTACGATTTTGCAGTACCGGTAACTTCTGATATTACCCTGTACGCCGGCTGGGAGAGACTGAACATTGTTTCGGCGATGAATCCCGTACCTTTTATCGATGAGACCACAGAAGCGCTCACACTTGTAAAGGGACAGAAGTTTACAGCCGATATGCTGGTGGGCTGGAGTATTGATAAAGCTGATAAGAAGTATGTTACCATCAGCAAAAAGGGTAAGATCGATGCAAAGAAAGTAACAACAGCACCCGTAAAGATCTGGAATAGTGATAAGACTAAAAATATCGAGATCACTGTTGTTAAGCCCGGATTTGCAGATAAGACCATAAAGGCTGATGTTTCAGATGCACATAAAACCTGTGGTTTTTCAGGCTTCGGTGAGCTTCCGGTTGCATATTACGTATCAAATCCCGAAGTAAGCGCCATTGATCTCAAAACCGGAGAATTATACTTCGTCGGTAAAGGCAGTGCAACGGTTACGGCATATGTTAACGGTAAGGCATACACCTGCAAGCTTAAGGTAAGTGAGAAAACCACAAAAACAGAACGTGATCTGTATATGAATGCAGGAACCAAAAAGTCTCTTAAGGTCAGCGGTGTTAAATTCGAGAAATATGAGATAGATCCTGCCTATGCCGATCTTGCCGAGATCAGTAAGACTTCTGTCAAAGCTAAGGATAAAACAGGTCATGTGATCGTAACAGGAACTGCAAAGGACGGTACGATATATACATTCAATGTATATATCGAAAAGCCGGCTATCATTGATCATTCTGCCTTGGGTTATACCGATAAGGGCAAGGGCAAGTATGAGATAAATTTGAAGGTCGGACAGGAGGCGGAGCTTTACTTTGATATCGACAGATATATCATAGTAAAGGCAAGCAAGGGCGAGATCGCATATGCATCAGAGGATGGACGTATCCATGCGATGAAGCCCGGAAGCAGCAAGCTTACTGCAAAGATCAACGGAAAGAGCGTTACCGTTAAAGTTAACGTTACAGAGTAAACCCGGTCAGTGTTTCCGGTATTTAAGGCGGATCTTCGGATCCGTCTTTTTACGTACGGGGCCGTCATGTTCACTGTTGACGAATACAGATCTATAAATTAAAATTGTTTATGAACTGTTGTTAGGATAATTTCAAAGGAGAAAAGCTATGGGATTATTTGACAGTATTGTTAAATTGGCAAAAAGCGTTACTGACAGTGTGGCAGATGCCACCTCGGAAGTTACTTCCAATACGCAGAGTTATCAGGAGGAAACAAGGCGGCTTGATATGCAGGCCGAAGCCGACGGACGGCCTTTTGATGAGAAGTTTAAGGAGATCGTGGCTACGATGCCCGGATGTTCGGTAGATTATGAAGTGTCTCCGGATTTCCTGGAGCTTCAGGCAGGCCGTCAGATATATGCGCGCGGCGGAAACCGCTGCCCGGCTGATAATTTCACCTATGTTTTAACATACAACGGAAAACAGGTTTATATCCGTCTGTGGAAAGCATATAGTAAGTATGATCATGCAGCTAACAGGGCGGTAGGCGTGCATTGTATGCAGATGGGTATGAAAGTACTCGATTTCTTTGATTACATGCCCAATGGTGTCAACTATATGCGCGAGCGTATAATGCAGGCATTCGCATAATAATATTTGTTAATTAAGGAAAGAGAAATGTGATCCATCACGCCTGTGGCGGATGCAGCGCGGCACTTAATAAAAGGCCTTGCAGGCGGCCGTGCCGGTGTACCATCCTGTAGAAATAAGCATGCTTAATTTCTTTCAAAGCGTTTTCTCTTTCCTTTTTTATTTCTTTGATCTTATGGATATCATCGACGGATTATCACAAAAAGATAAATGGGAGGAATTCCTGTCATACAGGCAGAGCAGCCGGCGTATGTCCAAAGAAGAGATAAGGCTCTGGAGGGAATTCATCGATTCCGGGAGATTTCTGGTAACGGCTTCCGAAATAAAAGAAGAAAGCTATATGCCTCCGCTGCCCCATAAGATGGAGATAAACAAGACCGGGAGTACAAAAAAACGCATCGTTTATTCATATCCGGACGACCTTTGCAGGATCCTTAAATTCATATGTTATGCCCTGTACCGCTATGACGGGTACTTTTCAGCTGACTGTTATGCATTCCGGCCGGATCTGAGCGCCAGGGATGCCCT
>JAEEKN010000264.1 GCA_016282435.1 Lachnospiraceae bacterium
CGAGATGAAGGAAGCTGCCGGAACGTATATCGGACAATATGCAAAGTTTGTTGGCGATCCCGAAGACAACAAGGACTCCTCAAAAGAGTTCAAGCTCGTTCTTAACGACGACGGTACCGGCATGAGCTACCGTGACAACCTTGAGATAAAGGTTCCCGACTGGACTGTTGAAAACGGTGAGTTCAAGCTCACGGAAAAATTCCTCGGGACGATCGATTATACCGGAAAGCTTGAAGGCAAGGACCTCACTCTCTTTAACGGCGAGCCCACCAATGCATTTACATGCAAATATGTTTTTGTGAAGGAATAAAAAAAACGGTTGTCATCCTGAGCGTTAGCGAAGGATCTTATAAAACACACAAAGATTCTTCGCTTCGCTCAGAATGACACCGGTTTATTGACACGGTTTATTGACACCGATTTATTGACACCGACTTATTGACACCGGTTTATTGACACCGACTTATTGACACCGACTTAATTACACCGACTTAATTACACCGACTTAATTACACCGGCATATTGACTTTGATAAAGCCTGCAGGGCTTTTTTTATTTTATGATTTAGAACAATCCCGCTATCAGGTATACGGCAAGCGACATGATCCAGGCGATACCGCACTGGAAAAGCACGATCGCGCACGCCCATTTCCTGCCGAGTTCACGCTTAACCGATGCAACAGCTGCGATGCAGGGGGTGTAAAGCAGACAGAACACGAGCAGTGAAAGTGCCGATGTCGTGCCGAGAACAGCTGCAACCGCCGCACCTTCCCCGAAGAGCACCGAAATGGTCGAAACCACGCTCTCCTTTGCCATGAAACCGGTGATCAGTGCCGTCACTATCCTCCAGTCGCCAAAACCTAGCGGAGTAAATACGGGTGCAAGGCCACCCGCTAGAAGTGAAAGCATGCTGTCCTGCGAGTTCTCCTCTCCGACCAGCTGCAAACCGAAGGTAAAGCTTCTTAAGAACCAGATGACGATTGCAGCCATGAAGATGATAGTAAATGCCCTTGTAAGGAAATCCTTTGCCTTGTCCCAGAGCAGATGGCCGACGTTCTTAAGACCGGGCATACGGTAGTTGGGAAGCTCCATGACAAACGGAACCGCCTCGCCCTTAAATATCAGCCGCTTGGAAACAAGCGCCGTAAGTATCCCGACGATTATACCGAAAAGATACAGGCCAATCATTATAAGCGCACCTTTCCCCGGGAAGAAAAGTGATGTAAAGAAGGCATATATCGGAAGCTTTGCCGTACAGCTCATGAACGGTATCAGCATGATTGTAAGCTTTCTGTCCCTTGCAGAGGGAAGCGTTCTTCCGGCCATTACTCCCGGTACGGAGCAGCCGAAGCCGATAAGCATGGGAACTATGCTTCGTCCGGAAAGTCCGAGCTTTCTTAAAGGCTTATCCATTACAAACGCTATACGCGCCATATATCCTGTATCTTCCAGCAGTGACAGGAAGAAAAACAGTATCATGATTATCGGCAGGAAGCTCAGCACGCTTCCGACACCCGTAAATATTCCGTCTATAACAAGCGAATGTATTACATCGTTTACTTTTAGCGAAGTCAGCAGATCGTCAACCTTTAAAGTCACGAAATCGATCCCGCTCTCTAGGAGCTCCTGAAGAGCCGCTCCTATCACGTTAAAGGTGAGCCAGAATATCAGCCCCATGATCGCTATGAATGCAGGGATGGCGGTAAACCTTCCGGTTAGGATCTTGTCGATCTTCTCGCTCCTTACCCTCTCCTTGCTTTCCTTAGGCTTTACAACCGAAGCCTTTACCAGCTTCTCGATAAAGGAAAAACGCATGTCGGCCATGGCAGCTGCCCTGTCAAGTCCGCGTTCATCCTCCATCTGAAGTATGATGTGTTCCACCATCTCCTTCTCGTTTTGGGAAAGATCGAGTGCCTCTATTACATTTTCATCGCCTTCGATAATCTTGTTTGCCGCAAACCTAACCGGGATTCCCGCGCGTTTTGCGTGATCATCGATAAGCTGCATGATACCGTGAATGCATCTGTGTACGGCTCCGCCGAAATCGTTTTCATCACAGAAATCCTGCTTTCCCGGAACTTCCTGATATTTAGCCACATGGATTGCATGACGTATAAGCTCGTCGACACCCTCGTTTTTTGCTGCAGCTATTGGTACGACCGGTATCCCGAGCAGCGCCTCCATGTCGTTGATCCTTACTGCGCCACCGTTACTCCTCATCTCGTCCATCATGTTTATGGCAAGAACCATCGGGATGTCAAGCTCTATCAGCTGCATCGTAAGATAAAGGTTTCTCTCGATGTTTGTCGCATCGACGATATTTATTATGCCCTTCGGCTTTTCATCAAGTATGAACTTTCTGGAAACGATCTCTTCATCCGTATACGGCGAAAGGGAATATATACCGGGAAGGTCGACAACCTCGGTCATTGGGTTGTTCTTTATAACTCCGCTCTTCCTGTCAACCGTTACTCCGGGGAAATTTCCCACATGCTGGCTTGAACCGGTAAGCTGGTTAAACAGTGTGGTCTTTCCGCTGTTCTGGTTTCCCGCAAGAGCAAATGTGAGTTTTGTTCCTTCGGGCAGGGGATTTTCGTGGGTACTGTCGTGATAGATACCCTCTTCACCGAATCCGGGATGCTCACGATGCTTACGCAGACGCTTCTTCTCATCACCGCTTTCGGTATCCTTGTCTTTATCTTTATCTCCGCCGGATTTCTTACCTTTAACGGTTTCCTCGGCATACTCGGATACTTCGATCTTATCCGCGTCAGCGAGACGAAGGGTGAGCTCATATCCGTGTATCCTGAACTCCATCGGGTCACCCATCGGAGCCAGCTTTACAAGCGTTGCCGCAGCTCCCGGGATCACGCCCATATCAAGGAAATGCTGCCTTAACGCGCCTTCTCCCCCGACTTTTTCTATGACCACCGTCTGACCGGTTTTAACCTCTTTAAGCGTCATCTTAAACCGGCGCCTCCTTTTGAAATATAGATTAACGTC
>JAEEKN010000265.1 GCA_016282435.1 Lachnospiraceae bacterium
CACCAGATTCATCGGCTCATCATCTACTATCAGAGCCTTAACTCCTTTGAACTTTGGTCTTGATACCGACTCGGAAAATTCAATATTCTTTACGTTTTTACCTTCATTAAGTATCTTTATGACAGGATAAGCATACAGGGGCTTCGGCATTACGATAACCCTGCTTCCCGGATTCGTATTAAATCCCGCATATGCCGAAACTGCGACTACTATATCGCCCTTGCTTAAGTCATCAAAATATTTGGGATTTTCTTCATATTCCTCCTGACCCATGAAAATATGCGTTACATCCATCTGTTCTTTCAGACGTTCAATATCCTTTACAGAATCAGCTGAATACAGAGGTACATTGATTCCCTTCGCAAGATGTGCCGCCATGGAACGGTAGAAATCACGCACTTTGGGGACCTTATATTTATCAGACTTTACATGGAACAGAATATTACCCTCAAGTTTTGAACCCAGCCCAAGACAAGGTGATTCATCCACCACTTTCTGAGGGATGGTCACACGTACGGTCGTACCATTATTCTTTTCACTTTCAATCTTTACAAAGCCACCCATCCTGTGGGTAAAACCGTATACAATATAAAGCCCCAGTCCTATTCCACCCGAACTGCGGTTTCTTTTCTTATTTACCTGATACATTCCTTCGGATACGGATTCTATAGCTTTTCTGTCCATACCTATACCTGTATCCGTCATCTCTATGCAGAGATTCACTCCGTATTCTGTAGGTTCGGAATACATCCTTACATAGATTCCGCCTCTTTTTGTAAACTTTACGGAGTTTTCCAGAAGATGCCTGAATATTTTATGAAGCTTTTTGATATCACCCCTCATTTTCATAGGTACAGAGGGAGCCAGGTCCACTACAAGTTCCAGATTATGACTGTTTTCAACCAGACGGAATCCTGTTACCACATCATTGATAAGCGATGTACTCATATAATCATCTTCTTCAAGTATCGCTTTTTCTCTCTTACATTCCGTATAGTCCTGAATATCTTCTATCTGGTATGCAAGCCTTATCCCGGCATCCTTTATCGAAAACGCTTCTTTTCCTATATTCCTTTTTATCAGAAGCTCGGACATACCGTTTACCACGTTTACGGGTGTACGAAGTTCATGAGAAATATTTGACAGGAAATCCTCCATATCCGCATCATAATTCTCTATCTGTTCATCCTTCTCTTTGCCGGAAACTTCTGCTTTGATCCTATTTTTAATAATCCTCAGGCAACTGTAATATACCATAATAACGATCATGAAATGTAAAATAACCCTTGATACCTGAACAGGCTCAAAAGTCATTCCTTCCCCGTCCAATGCCAGGATCAGATGAGTAAACATTACAGCAGCATACTCAATCAAAAACAGGTACATCATATATACACGGTTGAAGAAAGTAAACACGACCATGGCCAGCACAACTACCAGAACCACATCAAAAAGACTTGTCTCGTGTATCCCGTAATAGAATACCGAAAGCATGGCGAATCCCAGACAATATGCCCTTCTTATTATATAATCGGGTTTTTGTAATATATTCATTACCCACATCAAAACAGTACCGATAATGATAAGCGGCGGAACCCAGAATTCCCACTTTAACAGTATACTCTCTATCGTCAAACCTACGCATGCGAGAGACATTACAAGAATTATGAAATTTTCATTTTTCCTATAATCCATATACTTATCTTCCTCTTGATATCATCCATGTCTACTATTAAGCAAGTTCATGACGGTCTCATAATCGTATTTTTCCGAAGCATTTATCAGCTTTTGCCATAATTCTTTATCTTTATCCGGTATGCGATATGCTTCCATATCCTTAAATATATTTTTAAGTATATCACAGTCCATATCGTCCGCTGCGGCATAAAGTTCTGCATATGCATCTTTTAAAAGTGCCTCATCTGCCTCAGGCTTATCCCCGTTTTGCTCAGTCCGCACGGACTCTTCTTCTTTTTCAATAAACTGAGATAACGGAGCCTTAAATCTCTTATATTTCTCCAGAAATTCATCACAATTCGAGTTTATATAAGCTATATCTCCGTCTGTTCCTGCATTCTCGAGCTTTTGAGCCTCTTCGCCAAACTCCGTGGCTCCGATGATACGGGCTGAACTCTTCAGTGCATGGACTTTTATCGTGAAGTTCTTTATATCCCCGTCTTTATAAAGCTTTTCAATCTCTTCTGATTTTTCATCTATGGATTTGCAAAATATCTTTATCAGAGGAATATACGCTTCTATGGTTCCGCTGTTATTGATTCCGGAATAAATGTCAAGAATTCCTTGTCTGTCCAGACTCTCCAGATTCTCAGGAAGTCCGTCCGGCATTTCGGTTTCATTCTCATCGGGTACATATTCCTCGATTTTGTCTTTCGGAAGATACTTTAACATCATCTCCTCTAATTTTGAATAATCCACAGGTTTAGTGAGATAATCATCAAAGCCCTCTGCGATATACTTGTTTTTTGCACCCGCGATAGCATTAGCAGTAAGGCAGATTGCAGGAGTATCAATATTCGGATTGTTTTTATTGCTTCTAAGCTCATGCAGAGTCTCGATACCGTCCTTCTCAGGCATCATATGATCCAGGAATATCAGATCGTATTTTTTCTCGAGAGTCTTATTCAGACCTTCTTCGCCCCTCTCGGCTGTATCTATATTTACTTTTGTCTGTTTTAAGAGACTTAATAATACCGTAAGGTTCATGGGATTGTCATCAACTGCCAGAATTTCTGCCTTTGGAGCCATGAAACCAATCTTATATGAGGTAAATCTTCCTTTTTCTTTTTCGATTGCCTCATCATAATCCCCCATCGGCTCCCATGATGTCACTTTCTGTTTTAATGTAAACGAGAAAACAGATCCCTTTCCATAGTCGCTCTTTACTTCGAGTGAGCTGCCCATCATCTCCAACAGGTGTTTAGTGATATTTAATCCCAGTCCCGTGCCTTCTATGTTTCTGTTTCTTTTTTCCTCTATACGTTCAAACTCAGAAAAGAGTTTACCCAGATCCTCTTCTTTTATTCCTATACCGGTGTCAGCTACGGAAAAGTTTAGTATTACACCGTCATTTTCATCCATGCTTTTTTCAAAAGACATAGAAAACTTTACACTTCCTTCTTCAGTGTATTTGACAGCATTTGTCAGTA
The DNA here is from genome assembly GCA_016282435.1 of Lachnospiraceae bacterium. Taxonomy (GTDB): domain Bacteria; phylum Bacillota; class Clostridia; order Lachnospirales; family Lachnospiraceae; genus RUG11977. The sequence continues at coordinate 3,168 of JAEEKN010000265.1, forward strand.
GATTTGCAATTACCTGTTTTATACGGTTTTCATCTCCGAAAAGTATCTCGGGAGCATTCTTGTCAAAAACCGTATCGAGTACCAGTCCTTTTGCATCAAATCTCGGCTTTATCATATTTACGAGGTCGACAAGCATGGCTGACAGACGGTATTCCGCAGGGATTATCTCCATCTTTCCGGCTTCAATCTTTGAAAAATCGAGAATATCGTTAACAATACCCAGAAGATTTTGTCCCGCCATTTTTACATTTTCGGAATATTCGCGGATATTTGCTTCCCTGCTTTCCCGAAGTATCATCTCGTTCATGCCGAGAACCGCGTTTATAGGTGTACGGATCTCATGGGACATATTTGATAGAAACGCAGACTTAGCCTCACTCGAAGCCAGTGCTCTTTCCGCTATAACACTTCTTCTTCCTGAAACTGCTATGATAATACCTATAGTTACGACGATAGCTATAGCGATAACGATCGTAGCAATAAGTATTCGTGTCAAAGAATTAAAAACTTCTGACGCCCTGTGGACTGAAATACAATACCAGTCATCCTGGAAAGAAGCATTATAAACAATATAATTCTCCCCTTCGAAGTCAACCTCAAAATAGCTGTCCCTTGATTCAGACAGCATCTTAAAAATCTCAGAGCCCAAAGTACCGGACTCAGTAAAATAATTTTTTCCTACTTCATCAATATCAGAATGTGTGACTACCGAACCGTCTCCGGCTATGATCATCTCTATGTCTGAGCCACCGTTTACAACCGCTTCTTCGGTCAGATACTGCATCTGATCCAAAGATACATCAACGGATATAACACTTACTCCATCACATAATGTTTTTCCGAGAGCCATCATGGTATTTCCGGACTGAACATCTACATAAGGTTCAAGTATAGTGATCTTACCGGGATTCTCCATAGGCTTCGTATACCACGGACGTATTCGCGAATCATATCCTTCCGGCGGGATCCAGTATGTACCGCTGAAAAACCGGCCGTTTATATAACCGTAAAGTCCTGTATAATTCTCAACTACAGCATTTCTGATAGCTGTTGACTGCCCCACCAGATAATCCTGGATTTCGTCATTCGATTTTTTTTCGGTGATCATCCCGTCAAGAGTATATGCCGTGATTTTTATCAGGTCTATATTTGTTGACAGATATCTGTCAAATTCATCTGCGGACTGATTTGCCAATATCCTTCCGTCTTTTATGATCCCGTCCTTCTTCTCATCATAGACCATATTGTAGTATACCAGAATTACACCGACAAAAAGTATAATGACAAGCGTACCGATTATTGCCGTCCTTAAAATAGCCTTACTCAAATGCTTCATCTGATTTCCTCTTATAAGACTTTTTTACTATGTCAATGTCACCTCAAAAACACCATTAGTGCTCCCCGGTAACAGAACGTTGCTCCGCATCTTCATTCTCTTTAAACTCTTCGCATTTCAGTGAATACCTGATTTCAAAGCATTTACTGTCATTCTTTTCTTTCCATTCATCTAACAGCCTGTTTACAACATTCTCGGCATCAAATGCATCTCTTTCGGTCAGGAATACAAAAAACTGATTTGACCTGTTCTGCAGGACGATATCACTACGTCTAAGTGATTTTTGAAGGATTGCACCAAATTGAGAAGCAGCCTCAGCAGGTTTTATCGACTCTTCACCTTCAGTTGGAACAATTTCAAAAAGGATCTTTACAGAATTTCCGCCATATCTTTTATAGAAACGCATGATGAAACGGTAAATCATGGCAAATGATTCGCGTCCCAGTAAAAGAGCCCCTTTTCCTTCATTTCTCTCAGATACTATCTTGGTGATCCTGTTTATTTCCTCATCCAGGCTCAGTTCTTCACCTTCGGATTTAAATAATTTTTCATCATATATAAAGAATCCATGTTTTCCATTCTGCTTAACAGTATATAGCGACCCGTCAGCCAGAGCAAAAAGTGATTCATAATCCCTGCCGTGTTCCGGAATCATGCAAACTCCGACGGAAATACCGAGAGGTATTCCATGATCCTTCCCCATGAGTTCTTCAGCCGCTTCCAAAATCTGACGGTTCAGACGCTCCGTAAGAGATGCTACCGCTTTTTCAGAGTTCATGTCCATAAAGAACGCCATAAACTCATCTCCGCCTATCCTGCTGATAACATCAGTTTCTCTGGTGTTGTGTCTCAATATATTCGAGAAAGCCCTGAGCATCCGGTCTCCCATATCATGTCCGAACAGGTCGTTGACCAATTTAAAACTATCTATATCCATGATAGTAAGGGCTCCCGAACAGTCTGCGCACATCTTTTCAACTCTCGAAGTTCCGCTTGCCTTGTTGAGAAAACCGGTAAGTTTGTCCACGGAAGCCTCCTCGGTCAGGCTTTCAATTTTTTTGCTGTTAACTATAGTATTATATATACGTCTTTTAAGTATTTCTTTATTGAACGGTTTGCGTACGAAGTCCGATGCGCCGGCTTTTAACCCGCGTCTTTCCATATCGCTGTTGTCTTTTCCCGTAAGGAAGATCACGGGTATATGATTCCTGCCGTTTTCATCCTCAAAACGTCTCAGCTCATTATAGGTCTCAAATCCATCCATCTCGGGCATAAGAATATCGAGAAGAATAAGATCGGGTGTGTTTTTATTCACGAATTTTAAAAGCATCTGCCCCGACGGAAGGCAGCTCACCTTCATATTCTCTTCTTCCAGCATATTCTTTGCATTGGTGAGGCTCAGCGGCTCATCGTCTACTACTACAATCCAATACTCTTCCATATTTTTGCATTAATCCTTTTTATGATTTCCGTTACCTACTAATTACCTCGGATTCCGTGACCAGTATATCAAGCGGAACATCTCGAGGATCTGTATCTATTCCTTCACACATCTGCTGATCAAATGCTATACCGCATTTGGTAAAACTTTTCGTTTGATTCGTATCAAAATACCGGTCGTAAAATCCTTTCCCGTAACCTATACGGTTTAAATCTTTGTCAAATACCAGTCCCGGGACTATCATGAATGAACCGTCTGGATCTATTTCTATGGAAATACTGACATCCTGATTTGTCATACTCTTAGAACTCTCATACGATTTATTAATGTAGCCCTGATCTGTGTTTTTTAATTTCCCATTAGAACCAATTTTAGGTTCCCGCACACCAAAATATCCGGTTTCCAGATTCTCGAGACTCTGTGGCTTATATATCTTGGGTTCCCGTACTCCAAAATATCCCGGTTCAAGATCCTCGAGGCTTTGTATCTCGTAAAAACGGATAACATCTCCCTCAACCTTTGGAACTCCCACTCTTTTACCACACTTTAGAGAATACTCTATCAGATTATCGGTCCGAACTTCACTTCTGCATGATACAAATGTTAATATCGTCTCTGCATTTTTATATTCATCAAGCCCTATGATTTTATCCGTTATGACAGAAGAAAGTTTCTGCAGCTGTTCTTCGCTTAACCCATCTCTCTCCTGCATTTTCAATTTTCTTAATTCTTTTTTAACCATGACTGTAAATAAATTAAATCAATCAGAGGGACGGTTCTCTGATTGATTTTTCAACCGGTGAATCGTCCCCCCAGTTCGATACGCCTTTTCCGGGGCATGTTTCATTTTGAAAGTTTTAACGAATCAAGTACCTCATTAAATACTTTTTCTGCAGTCTCACTGCTCGCAGCTATAATGCCGTCTGCTTTTTCGTTCAATTCTTTAGCTCTGTCTCTATCCTTCATAAACTTTGTATTGATATATACATTTAATGAAGCACATTTCAGAGCCGACATGCATGTGTTTATAGCGCACGCTGCATCACTCACTACCAGCTTGCTGCCTTTTTCAGCCACAACAGCTGACAGTTCTATGGCTCTCGCGCACTTTTCCATGATTTCAACCGGAACAGCGGCAGCGTTATTCAGCTCTCTCTCCAGAGTCTCTTCCTTGAACTTCTTCTGTTCATCGGTATCCGTGGGAAGTCCGTACGCTTTTGACAACGGAAGAAATCCGTCTGCGTCCTTCTGGATGAGCCCGACAAATTCAGCTGAGAGCTTATCACACTCAGCTATTATGTCATACATTTCTGCTTCAACGTCTGCGTATTTCTTCTTCCCTACAGTCAGGTTCGCAGCCATCTTGCAGAGAGAAATACCCATGGATGCAGTCAGAGCCGCAGCTCCACCGCCTCCCGGCACCGCATCCTTGCTTCCGAGCTTCTCTATAAATTCATTTATTGTAAGATTCCCATCTAACATTTTTTTCTCCTTTAGAACAGCCCTGAAATCTTACCATTTTCATCCACATCTATCTTCTCAGCAGCGGGTACCTTGGGAAGTCCGGGCATAGTCATGATGTCACCGGTCAGAGCCACTATAAAGCCTGCACCTGCAGAAACCTTAAGTGAACGGACGGTGATCTCGAATCCCTTGGGAGCTCCCAGAAGTTTTGCATCATCTGAGAAGCTGTACTGAGTCTTAGCCATACAAACAGGAACGTTGCTGTATCCTATCTTGTTTAGGTTGTCTATATCTTTCTTTGCCTGAGCGGTAAATACCACACCATCAGCATGATATACCTTCTTAGCGATAGCCTCTATCTTTTCCTCTATGGTTAAGTCAAGTTCATAGCTGAATGAGAAGTCCTTATTCAGGGGTTCACCGTTATCATCCTTTGCATTACAGAGTCTGACTACTTCTTCGGCGAGCTCTATGCCGCCTTCGCCACCCTTTTCCCATACTTTTGAAAGAGCTACGTTGCAACCGAGTTCTGAACACTTCTTTCTAACCAGTTCAAGTTCTGCCTCTGTATCTGTAGGGAATGCATTGATAGCCACTACGCAGGGCAGCTTGTAAACTTTTGTGATATTCTCTACATGCTGTAAAAGGTTCGGCATACCTTTCTCCAGAGCTTCAAGGTTCTCGTTGTTCAGTTCTGCCTTCGGAACGCCGCCATGATTCTTCAAAGCTCTCACTGTAGCTACAACTACTACTGCATTGGGCTTCAGTCCTGCAAAACGGCACTTGATGTCGAGGAACTTCTCAGCTCCGAGGTCTGCACCGAAACCTGCCTCGGTCACTACATAATCACCGAGTTTTAGAGCCATACGTGTAGCCACTACCGAGTTACATCCGTGAGCGATATTTGCGAAAGGTCCGCCATGAACAAATGAAGGACAATGCTCCAAGGTCTGAACCAGATTCGGCTTTAACGCATCCTTTAATAATGCTGTCATAGCACCCTCAGCATGGAGCTGACCTGCTGTCACGGGATCACCGTCATATGTATATCCTACTATAATCCTTGCTATTCTCTTCTTTAAGTCAACTATATCCGATGCCAGACACAGAATCGCCATGATTTCAGAAGCAACTGTGATATCGTAACCGTCTTCACGGGGAGTACCGTTTACTTTTCCGCCGAGACCATCCACTACAAAACGAAGCTGTCTGTCGTTCATATCCACACAACGTCTCCAAGTGATACGTCTGGGGTCGATCCTCAAAGAATTCCCCTGATAGATATGGTTGTCCAGCATAGCTGCGAGCAGGTTGTTTGCTGCGCCTATGGCATGCATATCACCGGTAAAATGAAGGTTGATATCCTCCATGGGAACTACCTGAGCGTATCCGCCACCTGCTGCACCGCCCTTGATACCGAAAACCGGTCCCAATGAGGGCTCACGGAGAGCTACCACTACATTCTTTCCGATCTTCTGAAGGCCATCAGCCAGACCTACTGTAGTAGTGGTCTTTCCTTCTCCTGCAGGAGTAGGTGTGATAGCTGTGACAAGTATCAGCTTGCCGTCAGGCCTGTCACTCTCTTTGAGCAAACTCAGGTCTATCTTTGCCTTATATTTTCCATAATGCTCCACATACTTCTCATCAATTCCTGCCTTTGCTGCGATATCATCTATCGGCAGCATTTCGTTTTCCTGTGCGATTTCAATGTCTGATTTGTACATCCCGATAACCACCCTTTCTTTTATCTAAATCTAAATTCAATTCCACACTGTTTTAATACGACATTTGCCATTTCACGAGACTTTATCTTGCCGTCAACCGTGACATTTTTGTTTGTAATCGGGCTATGCCAAATATCATGATCACCCTTACCATGTCTGACAAATGTACATCCGTTTTCATCGAGGATTTCTCGTACTTTCTTCTCGTATTCAGCCATTAAGCATATGCCACCGGACGTTTTTCGGTATTAATATAAAACATAGTATTTTTACTAATATTGTTTAATTCCATCATTTCAGGGATTGCCATTTTAATTCTTTCCAAAAGCGCATCATAGGATCCGCTCTCTAAAGCAAGTCCGATTTCTTCACACTCACAAAACCAAACTCTAGCTTCGTCATCCCACTTTATGTTAATATCTATAAAATTACCATCAAACATACAGCAACAGTCCCCCTTTCCAAATTAGTTTTTAATAAATTTTATTATAGCATAAATCTATAATACTTTCAACATTTTTTACTCTATAAAACATGCCCTGACATGTCCGGCGAGATACAGCGACCCCAGAGAGCATATGACGTCATCCTTCTCGTTCGCATTTTTCAAAGCATACTCCACCGCTTCCTTAGGTGTGTCAAAGTTTATGGCCTCGAATCCGGCTTCTCTCAAGCGTTCCGCCAGTTTTTCACCGGCCAGAGCTCTCGAAGACTCGGGAGTAAGTGTTATAAACCATTTTGCATTAGAATAAAGCTTCAAGAGCATGCTGTCTATGTTTTTGTCACTGAGAATTCCAAGAATATAAATGATTTTCTTGTCACCGTATACCCACCTTAAGGAGTCCACTGCAGCATCTATACCATGGTCATTATGCGCCCCGTCTAGGATAAACTCCGGATTCCGATGTAAAACCTCGAATCTCGCAGCCCATTTAACAGATTCGAGTCCTTTTTTCACTGCTTCCTTATCTATACAGAACCCTTTTTTAGCCTCATTACTTCGTTTATTAAGTACTCGTACAGCCTCAAGTACTGTCAGTGCATTCAGGAGCTGGTATTCCCCTATAAGATTTAACCTCAGGGGCTCATCATAGTACCTTGACTTAAATACCTGCCCGTCTATATCTCTCGACAGTGCCCTGAACCCAAAAGTATCAGGGATATGAAGCAACGCTTTCTCCTCACTGCAACGGGCTCCTATAACCTTCAGTATCTCCATCTTGCGAGCCAGATCTTCTCTTAGCGGATATTCATTTGCTATCAGGCCTTCCCTGCTCTGAAGCGAACAGACTACATCACAGCCCTCGGTGATTATACCTGCTTTGGCAGTCGCTATCTCTCCCAGGGTATCCCCGAGTATTCCGGTGTGGTCGTATCCTATGGGCGTGATTACAGCCAGTTCTTTGTTCTCTATCACGTTCGTGCTGTCAAACTCTCCTCCGAGGCCAACCTCAAGGATAACAATATCGCACTTTTTCCGTGCAAACCAGAGCATTCCCGCAGCCGTAAGGACCTCAAATTCAGATGGAGATTCAAACTCTTTTCCATCCTTTTTTAAATCCTCTTTGCTATCCTCATTTACATCTTCATTTACATCTTCATTTACGACTTCATTTTTGTCCTCATCTTCGGTTTTCAGTCTCTTATTCTTTCTCCCAAAACTCTCTTTAGCCTTCCACTCGGCTTCCAGCCTTTCCGAAGCATCCTTCACCTCTGATATGACTTTGGCGAATTCATCATCACCTATATCACATCCGTCCACCTTCATTCTCTCGTTATACCTTAGAAGATGAGGTGAAGTAAAAAGACCAACTCTGTATCCCGCAGCCCTCAGCACCGAGTCCAGCATGGAGCATACCGAACCTTTGCCGTTCGTTCCTGCCACATGTATAAACTTCAGTTTTCTGTCCGGTCTTCCCAAAACTTCGAGGAGTGCCTTTATCCTGTGAAGGCCTACGCTTCTGGAGGTCCACGGTATCCGACCTATATACTCCAATGCTTCATCATACTTCATCACTTTCATACCTGATATCCTCTTAAATCAATCACAGGGACGGTTCTGTGATTGATTTTCATCCACAAAACCGCCCCATATTTTCATTAAATATACCTTCTTATTACCAGTCTTTTTTCAAACTCATCCACCATCAGCGGCTTATCAAAATAATACCCCTGAGCAAACTCGCAGTTGTTCTCCTTCAGGACCTTCACATGAAACTCCGATTCGGTACCTTCTGTCAAAGCTTCTCGACCGAGTTCCCTGACCATAGCCACTACATGTCTGTACATGATACTGTTCGGGCTGTTATCATCCTCACCTTCGAGAGGCAGGAAACTCTTGTCTATCTTTACCACATCCCAAGGAATATCCCTTATAAGATTCAACGATGAGAATCCCATACCAAAATCATCTATGGAAGTATAGAATCCCAGATCATGAAGACTTGTCACCAAACGCTTCAGATCGACAAATTCAACATCCGTAGTAGTCTCGGTCAGCTCTATCTCTACGTATTTGTGAGGAACATCATAACGATCCACTATCTCAGCTATGATATCGGTGAGTCCGATATTCATCATATGCTTACGAGAGAAGTTTACGGAAACACGCACCGGATTCTTCCCTGAATCCAGCCAGCATCTGATATCCCTGCATACATGCTCCAGCATATACAGATCGAGCCTGCAGATGTCGCTCGTCTCTTCAAACACAGGTATAAAATCATTCGGAGGGATGATCTTCCCGTCGTGGAACCATCTGCACAGAGCCTCTGCTCCCGATAATTCACCTGTTTTCAAATTAACCTTCGGCTGATAAAAAGGCTTAAATTCCTCATCTTTCAAAGCATCAGGAAGAAGCTGCTGTATACGCATGCTCTTTTCCTTTTTCGCTATAAAAGCATCATCATAGAATACAATATGTTCGTGTTCTCCGCCCTTGGCTACATTAAAAGCACTGATAATCTTCGGCCATACATCGCTCGGGTTATGTACAGGGAATTTTTCCGAGATACAGAATACACCTGCCTTGGTCTGGATACTCACACCGTTTCCGTTGTTCACATGCACCATCGTATGAGTAAGGATAGAGAAAACATTCTTAAAAGTATCACCGGGGCATATTCCTACGAAGTTATCCCCGCCCATTCTGGCAAGGACCCCATCAGGACCCATAGCATGCTGAACGGTATCAAAATGCAGCTTCATGATAATATCGCCGGTATCCCTGCCATATTCCTTGTTCACTATGGCAAAATTCCTCAAGTTATAATGGAAAGCGACCATGCCGTTTATACGGTTCTCCATGACCATCTTCATCATGTCCCGGTTCAGGGTTCTCAGGTTCGGATATCCGTCTTCGTCAAAATACGTCAGCTGGTCCACCATAGTATTCAGGCGGTTACGTGCCACAAAACTCAAAATGGTACGCATTACGAGCTCAACCTTCCACTTTTCTTCCTCTGTCAGCGGCTTCTCATCAGGTGACATATATACGTTCATGACAGCCCCGGACTGTACACTTGTCACATACCTGATAGTGCTGATAAGTTCACCTTCACGTCCGGTATCGAAGCAGCTCATGATCTCGCCTTTACCGCTTCTTTCTTCCTGAGGGTTCATAAACACACGGGTGACAGCTTTAGACAGTCTGAAAAGATTGCAGATATCTATCAGTATCTGTTCTATCTTTGGTACTTCGATTTTACCGAAGTCCGTCATAGCCGATGCAAGCTGCTCATATAATACATAAAAACGTACAGAAGGTTCAAATTCTTTTTCATCGAAAAAAGCACGGGCCGATCTGCAATTTCTGCAATTCTTTTTGTTCTCGTTCATCAATCTGTCGGCACGGATGTATACATCCTGAACCCTGATATCCTTCTTCGGATTAAAATCAGCCATGCCAAAAGCCATGTTCACGAGACCTTTTATCTTATTCTCATACTGTCTGGCACCATACTTTGCAGCCAGAGTCATGCGGTTATCATAATCGCTGCCTCTGAGGATCGCGGCGAACTCGTCCCCGCCCAGTCTAAAAACAGGACTGTGATCAAATATGTCACAGATGATCCTACATCCTTCTTTGATGTATTCATCTCCGGCTTCCATACCCTTCACATCATTCTCATGCTTCATATCATTGATATCGAAGATCATGATAGTAAAAGGACCTGATATGCCTTCCTTTATCAACTCGTCAAGTTCTTTCTCATATTTGACATACGAAAGCTTGCTCTTCACTCCGGTCAGAGCATCTCTCTCGGAATTGTTAGTATTTGTCACATTTATATTCCCGTTTTCAACCATAAGCAAAGTCCCCCTTCTTAAGGTAACTTCTAAAGTTTTAGACAGTAATCATTATATTTCTTCTATAAAAAGTTTTCTTTGTATTGTACCACAAGTAAACCAAAATAGCAACAACAAAATACTGTTTTTGTTATCATTCTCACGCAAAAAATCTTACGTAAAACCCCGGAAATGGTTCTGCCACTTCCGGGGTCACTTTAGTTTTAAGTTTTAAGTTTTAACTAGTTTTTTACTTTGATTCTTTCTCATAAACAAATGTAGAGTTCTTGCTAGCACCGGCTTTTATTACCAGCTTCTTTACTCTCTTGAATTCCTTCTTCGAGGTAGCGCTTATGGTAAATACCGCGTCTTTTGCAGTTCCCTTGAAGGCTTTTTTCTCAATGGTCTGGATTGATCCGGTGAGACCGATGTTCTTCAGCTTCTTGTCCTTATAGAATGCCTTTGATCCGATCTCAGTGATGTTCTTACCCAGCTTCACATCTGTGACTTTCTTGTTACCTTTCATGGCGCCATCGCCGATGGATGTTACAGGAACGATCTGCCCATCGGATACTACTACATCAGGAATAACAGCTGTTTTACCATCTGTAGCTATCTCTGACAGAACAGGCTTACCTGATTCGTCTACTTCGGCAGTCACGGTAGTGGTAGATTTGGTCTCCTTACCTTCTGCATCAATCTCAGTTACTTCAGATACTACGGCCAGGTTTCCGTTCTCGTCTACGTTTATGGTATTCTTTGTAGTTACAGAGGAACCATCTGCTGATTTCTCGGTTGTCTCAGTCTTTACTTCACCTGACTTAAAGTACTTTATGCTACTCTCAACAGACTTAACTTCCGAACCTTCTGCATTCTTATTTACAGTCTCAGATGTAACTGTCAGAGTTCCCTTCTTATCCTTCTTTGTTTCTATAGAAGTGGCACTGATCTCGTTATTATCCTTATCTACAGTCACTGATTTAGAACTTCCGGTACCGTTCTTCTTTACTGTCTCTTCGGTAGTTGTTACATTACCTTTGTTATCGGTCTTCGTCTCATTGACAGTTGAAGTACCCTTCTTGTCTGTTACGCTTTTGCGTACTATGGTCGAATTGTCCGTACTGCTGATTTTTTCCTCTACTGTGGTAGATCCTGCAGTTTTGGTAGTAACCTTTGAAGATACTGTACCATCAGCTGTTTCAGTATTCTCGCTGATGATAGTTGTACCGGCAGTCTTAGTGGTTTCCTTAGTATAAACATCTCCGGCCTCTGTCTTGGTCTCTTCTACTGTAACAGTCGAATCCTTGGTCTTGGTTACTTC
>JAEEKN010000266.1 GCA_016282435.1 Lachnospiraceae bacterium
CAACTATCAGGCTGGCAGTGACATCATTCACTTCATCCGAAAGGAATATGATCCTGTCCTTTAACAGTCTGGAATAAATATCATACGAACGCTCGCCGCGGCTCGTCTGTTCTATAACATAAGGTACTAAACTCATTTTTACCCCCTCTAAACACCTTTGTCATCCCGTATGCAGTAACGGATCTTTTTCCAAAGATTCTTCGGGCTCCGCCCTCAGAATGACATATTATAGTTCTTAAATCAGTTCTTTAATCAGTCCTTAGCTTCTTCCTTCTTCTCTACTTCAACAGCATTCTCTCTAACAAGAGTAGCTGCCTTTCCTACGGCAATATCCATCTTGAAGTTATCAAGTTCTTTGCCGACGATCATCTCTTTGATTTTGTCCTTCTCCATCTTATACTGCTCAGCAAGTGTGGTGAATTCCATATCTACTTCTTCGGGAGTGATCTCAATGTTCTCTGCCTTTACCACTGCCTCAAGAACGAGTCTGGACTGGATTCTCTTTGTAGCCTGGGGCTTCATCTGGTTTACAAACATCTTTGCATCCATGCCTGTATACTTAAGATACTGCTCGAAAGGCATTCCCTGTCCCTGGATACGCTGAGCAAAATCCTCTGCTAAGTGACGTGCCTCGTTGTCTACCATAGCATCGGGTATATCCATCTCTGATGCTGCGATAAGCTTCTCGATAGCCTCATCTTCCTTGTTTCTGTCTACTTCGTTCTGCTTAGCTTCTGTAAGCTTCTTCTTGATATCATCCTTGAACTCTGCAAGTGTATCAAAATCAGATACCTCTGTAGCGAACTCATCATCAGCATCAGGGAGTTCCTTACGGGTGATGGCGTTGATCTTGCACTTGAATACTGCTGCCTTACCCTTGAGATTCTCTGCATGATACTCCTCAGGGAAAGTAACATTGATATCCTTCTCATCACCTATCTTCATTCCGATAAGCTGCTCTTCAAAATTGTCGATGAAAGTATGTGAACCGATAACAAGCTCTGCATCCTCTGCCTTGCCACCTTCAAAAGGAACGCCGTCAACACTTCCTTCGTAGTCAAGCTTAATGATATCCTTGTCCTGAACGGGCTCATCATCGATAGTGATGCTTCTCGCATTCTGGTCTCTCAGCTTGTCGATCTCTGCGTCAACCTCTGCATCGGTAACTTCTACGGACTGCTTGGTAACTTCGATTCCCTTGTACTCGCCGAGCTTAACTTCGGGCTTAACAGCTACGGTTGCTGTGTAGATGAAGTTCTTGCCCTTCTCGATCTGTTCAAAATCAACCTCAGGTCTGGAAACGATGTCAAGACCGCTCTCCTCGGCTGCCTGAGCATATGTATCATTTATAACGATATCTGCGGCATCATCATAAAATACTTCAGGTCCGTATACCTTCTCGATAAGAGGAAGGGGTGCCTTTCCTTTTCTGAATCCCTGGATCTGGATCTTGTTCTTGTTCTTCTGATATGCCTGCTGATAAGCCTTTGCAAATACATCGGCATCAATCTCAATAGTAAGCTTAAAACTGTTTTTTCCTAAATCTTCTGTCTTGACGTTCATTTTTGTTTCCTCCAAGTAAAATAGTGTTCACAATCTTTTTTACTATAACATGTTTTTTCATAAAAGGCAAGATTTTTTTTATGCACGCCGATCACAAAAAAATAACCGCAAACACAAGTCATTTCAAGACTTTGTCCGCGGTTATCAATCATTTGTGATATAAAGATAATAAAATTTTAATTATTTACCATCTAACTGCCGAATAAGGAATATTGCGATAGATGATGAAAAGGAGCATGATCAGTATCGCATAGCTAGCAATGAGAACGATATTCATCCAGAATATCTTGTTCTCGCCCGAATTCTTTACGAGCTTCTGATAAAGCTCAGCGTTCTGGAACAGAACAACTCCAAGGTATATCAGCATGAAGATTACTGCACAGTATACTGAAATAAACTGGAAAAGTCCCATTACCAGGAGGATGCAGTCCAAAGGAATCGTATCTACACATACAGCGCCCAGAACCTTTTTGAAATTCACCTCAGGATTCTTGGCAATGAGTGAGATAAGGAATGCTCCGCCTACCCTGATACCGCAGTAAAGCAGTGCTGCCAAAGCTCCGAATCCGAATGCGGGAAGTGCCTTTAAAGGACCACCCTTTCCGAGATACAGGAATGTCATCGAAAAGAATGCTATCAGGAAATACAATCCTCCAAGTATCATTGATGCACCAAAGGAAAGATGACCGTCAAGAGCTTCACGGTTAGCGCCAGAAGGGTTCTTAATGAACTTCGGGAACATCTTGAACGCATCTCCGAATATAGGGGGAGCTGTTACATTGGGAACCACGGTTGATGCTGCCGGAGGTGCCGGCGGTATAGCTATCTGAGGTCCGTTCTGAGGGCCTGCCGGTGCTCCCGGAGTCATAAGTCCACCCGGTACGGGTGCTGCCTGCTGTACAGGCTGGGGTGCAGGAGCTGCCTGGGGTACGGGCTGAGGCGCCGGTTGAGGCGCTGCAGGCGCAGCAGGAGCTGCAGGTGCTGCCTTTACAATATTTCCATTCTCGTCAAGTCTTTGACCGCATGAACAAATTCCGGATTCCGGAAGCGGTTTTCCACATAACGGACAAAATGCCATTTCACTACCTCCAATTTTCTTTGTCGGGTCCGGATGACTGTATTTCTTTTACGGACAATCCGTCCCATTTTCTTCTACAGCTTGTATAATAGCATATTATTAAAAAAAAGTAAAATCTTTTTTCTCGATTTTATCATTTTTTGAAGAAAATAAAAGTATTTTCTACCAAATCCTCGATTTGGCGGTCACTTATCATTAAATTTCCGGTTCTTAGGAATTCGGCGATATACTCTATGTTGCCGTCTCCGCCGCATACCGGAGAGAATGTGATGCGGGATGCATAAAAACCTATCCAGTCCATGGCTTTCAGGACTGATTTTAATATATCGCAGTGAAGCTTTTTATCGTTTATCACTCCCTTGTACTTTTTAGCTGCGGCAATCCCACACTCAAACTGGGGTTTTATCAATGCTATCAGTTCAAAATCCTTTCGTTCCCCTCCGAGTCCTTTTAGGGCCACCGGCAGAGAAATAAAAGAGGCATCGCATACCGCATAGCTTATATCGCTGTACTTTTCGGCCGGGAAATCCCTGATATCGGTATTCTCATACAGTTCCACTCTCGGATCCTTCATCAGTTCCTCATCCATGATATCCGTGCCGACATCGACGGCTATGACCTTCTTCGCCCCTGCTTTTAACGAACAGTCAGTAAATCCGCCGGTGGACGAGCCAATATCCAGGATTGTTTTCCCGGTGAAATCAAGCCCGAATTCGCTGATAGCCTTCTCAAGTTTCAGCCCGCCTCTCGATACATACTTCATCACATCGTTTTCGAGTATTTTTATCTCATCTCCGGTACCCACCTTGTATCCCGTCTTTTTCTCTATCTTTCCGCTCACAGTCACATATCCGTTCCTGATAAGTTCCTGTGCTTTCGATCTGCTCTTTACCCCTTCGTGTTCCACAAGCCATACATCCAGCCTGTTCTCCATGATCATTCCTCCTCTTTCGATGCGGTCCTGCCGCATCGGATTCCTCAACTTACACTTCAAATATAAAGCAGAGGGCTACAATCCCGCTTCTTTTATGAATCTGGAAGGCTCATAGTTCCTGCCGAGCCTCTCTTCAGCATGAAGCACAAAAAGCCTGTTTTTTGCCCTGGTCAGGGCTACATAAAACATTCTTCTCTCTTCTTCCATTTCTTCAACAGTTCCTGCCTGCCAGTACGGTGCAAAATCCTCACTTGCATCTATTATAAATACCGTATCGTATTCAGTTCCTTTTGCAGAATGAAATGTGAGAAGATTTACCCCGGTCTCTTTTTCCCTGCGGTTCTCTCTGCTCTTTTGCTTCAGTATTTCCGTATATTCCCGGATATGCTCCTGCCAGGCGTCATATGTCTTAAATTCCCTCGATGAAGCCTCTATCTCTTCAAGTATCCCCATCATTCCGTCTATATCTAGTCTTCTCTCAGATGCAAACTTCTTTAAGAAATCATCGTACCCTACGGCTTTCCTGATATACTTTACAGCACCAAAAGGGTCGAGGCGCGATATCATATAGAGGTCGTATTTCAGTTTGTCCAGCCTCTCCGTCACATAGTTCTTTCCGCGGTTTTCCCTGTACAGCATATCGAGATCGAGGCTTTCCTTCCGCATGGTTTCCCTGTTTATGTAACGTACCGGTCTGTTGGCTATGGACAAAAACAGTTCCCTCCATCTGCCTTTTTCTGCATTCTCGCCTGTAAGATGTGAAAGTTCTATATATGCAAATATATTTTTTGCTATCCAGTGCTCGTATATGTTCGGTACTGCGTCTTTTACCGAAAAAGGGATGTTTTTCATCTTAAGAAGGGATATCAGAGGACCGGGCTCACTATTCGTCCTGTATAGGACCGCAATCTCCGAATAATCTATGCCTTTTGCATTTATATCCTCTATCATATTTGCGATGTAGGCGTTTTCCTTCTTATGATCGATAAATGACCTGAAACGCACCGTTCCCTGCGAAACGATACCGCCTCTTGCAGAACACAATTCTTTTGCAAAACGTTTCCTGTTTTTTGATATAAGTTTCGAGCTGCATTCCACTATCTCTCCGGCACATCTGTAGTTTAGTCCCAAAGTGATTTTTTCATAACCGGGTAATTTCTTATAATCCTTTTCGAACTTCTTCATCATCTCGGGAGCCGCTCCCCTGAACGAATATATGCTCTGATCGTCGTCCCCCACTATAAACAGGTTGTTCTTCGGATGTGCCAGAAGGGTTATAAGTTCATACTGAAGCGGACAGATGTCCTGAAATTCGTCGATAAGGATATAATCATAGATATTCCGCCAATAGTCCAGTATTTCGGGATTCTTTTCAAAAAGCCTGTGGGTTAAAAGAAGCATGTCATCGAAGTCTATCTTTTCCTCCGACCTCAGCATCCGTTCGAATTCAGAAAGAACTTTTATGAAACTTTCCCTGTCCGTAACAGAAGGTTTATACCCCTGTATCTCACCGCCCGAATTCTTTACACAGCTTATCTCATTGGAAAGAGAGGTTAAAAAATCATTCTCCGGTTCTGATGATATCCCCGTCTGTTTTACGGACTCTTTTAAGAATCTGAATCTCTCTTCTTCGGTTAAAATATTGGAAACATCATAATGATATGTGATCTTAAGTATCTTAAAGAATAATGCATGGAATGTTCCGAATGAAACTCCCTGTTCCCCGCCGGACAAGACTCTGTATCTTTCCTTCATCTCTTCGGCAGCGGTTCTCGTGAATGTTATGACAAGTATCTTCTCCGGAGGAACCCCACGTTCCTCCGCAAGATACTTAATACGATTGACTATTACAGTTGTTTTTCCCGAACCCGGTCCTGCAAGCACCATGCACGGACCTTTGAAATGCGAGATAGCACCGGACTGTCCTTCGTTAAAACCCATCCGCACCTACCTCACACTTTAGCTTCAAGTAAGCTGATTCCTTTGCGGATTCTTGCCAGCGACTCATCCTTGCCCAGGATTTCCATGATCTCATAGGCTCCACCGGGTGTCATCTGTTTACCGGATACCGCAGTTCTCAGGGGCCAGAGAGCTATTCCGTTCTTTATCTCTTTTTCCTCTACATACTTCTGTACCAGAGCCTGGATACCGTCGATAGAGAAATCATCCAGTGCCTCAAGACGGGGCAGAAGATCCTTTAAGGACTCCAGCGAGTTCTCGGAGTTTGTCTTCATCTTCTTGTGAGTATACATCTCTGTGTCATACTCGGGAAGTTCCTCAAAGAAATCGATCTTTTCAGGTATGTCGCAGAGCGTCTCTATACGAGTCTTAACGAGGTCTGCGATCTTCTTTTTATCGTAAGGCTTCGTCACTGCCTTCTCAACATAGGGAAGTGCCAGTTTGTAGTACTTATCGTTATCCATGGCCTTTAAGTATTCGCCGTTCATCCAGCGAAGCTTTACCATATCGAATACTGAAGGAGATTTGTTTATATGTGTATAATCAAATTCTTTTATCAGCTCGTCAAGCGATATGATCTCCCTGTTGTCGGGAGTGCTCCATCCTAGAAGTGCCACGAAATTCACTATAGCCTCTGCCACAAATCCCTGCTCGATCAGGTCTTCAAACGACGAATGACCGCATCTCTTTGACAGCTTCTGATGCTCCTCGTTCGTAATGAGCGGAAGGTGAACATATGTGGGCTCTTTCCATCCAAACGCCTGATAAAGTCTGGTGTACTTCGGTGTCGATGAGATATACTCATTTCCTCTCACCACGTGGCTGATCTCCATCAGATGATCGTCTATAACGTTTGCAAAGTTATATGTGGGGAAACCGTCGGATTTAATAAGGATCTGATCGTCCAGTTCCGAATTCTCTATGGTGATCTCACCGTAGTTTGCGTCGGTGAAGGTCGTGGTTCCTTCCCTCGGGATGTTCTGTCTGATGACAAAAGGCTCTCCTGCTGCAAGTTTGGCTTCTACCTCTTCCTTACTGAGCGACAGGCAATGCTTGTCGTAATGAGTGATGGTCTCGCCTCCGACTTCAGTCTTTAACGACTCCAGTCTCTCCTTTGTACAGAAGCAGTAGTAGGCAGCTCCTTTTTCAACCAGCTGCTTTGCGTACTTCATGTAAAGTCCCGATTTTACACGCTCACTCTGAACGTAGGGTCCGAAACCCTTGTCCTTGTCCGGGCCTTCATCATGTATGATGCCGGCCTCTGCTAATGTTTTGTAAATGATATCAACGGATCC
>JAEEKN010000028.1 GCA_016282435.1 Lachnospiraceae bacterium
CATTACTGCTCTGTCGCCGTCATTTAATACCAACGAAAAGTTTTCCAAAATAGTTCTTAAATCCTTTTTATGTGTTAATGATACATTCTTTATCTGAAACATATACATTCCCCCTTTCGAACACTCCCGGGGTACTTGTAATTGAATATAAAAATACCCCGATACCTGCCGGTATCAGGGTATACTGGTTCATGATCATCATCAGGCCATAGTAAACCTATAGCGTATGAGTCCGAAATATTAATATGCACCGCCCCGGGAGGTAATACTTTTGATATTCTTTTCGATTATGTTTTTAATGATAATAATCATTATTGTAACCTCCCTTTCCGGAATATTTCTTACATTATCAGAGTATCAGATGCAATTATGGTCTAAATCGTTACACATCAGATATCATCGACATTTTCGATTATAACAATTATGCATGAGCTTGTCAATGTTTTTTTAATGTCATATTCAGCTTTTATTTTGATTTTCTCTGCAGCTTCTTGCGGCTTCCGTCCGGTCGCTGTATGACTACATTTTCCAGATGATTCCGCACATGCCCGCGCATAGCCTCTATATACGCCTGTCTTAATGCCTGCTGTTCTTCTTTCTCTGCATCTGTCAGACCTTCATTTTTCGACTTGTGATGTAATTCATTGATCCTTTTAATATCTTTTTCGGTAACCATTTTTGTATCCTCTCATTGTTTTCGGCTTCAATAAACATAACAGATATTTATATCTGTGTCAAATGGCGTTAAGAAAAACGATCAATGGTTTCATTAGCTGCCTTAGCAAACAATCCTCCGCCTTCCCTTGTCTCAAGCAGCCTCAGCATAAAGCCTATAGACGTTCTCTGCTCGTTTGAGACAATATCATTGACAAATCATCTTCAAAGCACTATAATATTTCCAAAATGTTGATGTGAATACATTTTTACTTTCCAAAATGTTGATTAATCAACATTTTGATTTTCTGAAATGTTGATTCGTGTTCGTGGATGTCTGAAGAGGGAGAAAGGTTTTATGTTAAAACGAAAAATTGAAGATATCTTAGAGAATTATAAAAGCAGCAAAACAAACAAGTGTCTGGTAGTACAGGGTGCACGTCAGGTTGGTAAAACATTCTCAATAAGAGAATTCGGTAAAAAATGCTATAATGAAGTGCTTGAAATAAATTTTAAAGAAACTCCGTCCGCTAAAGATATCTTCTCAGGCGATCTGGATGTTGAAAGTATGCTTACCGCTATTCGATTCCGTTATCCTTCCAAACAGCTTCCCGCTGGAAATACATTGATTTTCCTTGATGAAATCCAGGAATGTCCCAACGCTATAACCTCGCTAAAATTCTGGGCTATAGACAAAAGATTTGATGTTATCGCCTCCGGTTCCATGCTTGGAATAGATTACAATCGTCCCGGTTCATACCCTGTCGGATATGTTGATTATGTGAAATTATACGGACTTGATTTTGAAGAGTTTCTATGGGCATTCGGAATTACTGAAGACATGATAGCCGGTCTCAAGAAATATTTTGAAGAAGGTACGCCTGTTCCGCCAACCATCCACGACAGCATGATGAACTATTTCAGGATGTATATTGCACTGGGTGGGATGCCTGAAATTGTTAATGAATATGTGACAAACAGAAATTTTCGTGAGGCAGACCGGCTTCAGCGCTCTCTGCTTCAGGGATATCAATACGATATCGCTCATTATGCGGTTGCCGAAGAAAAGATAAAGGCTGAAAAATGCTTTCTTTCCCTTACCAGACAGCTCCTTGACAAGGAAAACCACAAATTTCAGTATAAAGAAATCGAACATGGTGCAAGGGCACAGAAATATTTCTCCAGTATTGAATGGTTGCTCAGAGCGGATATTGTCCGTTTATGCAGGGCTGTTACCGACATCAGATATGATCTTGACGATTATGCAAGAGAGAATTTTTTCAGGGTATATACTTCAGACCTTTCCCTGCTCATCCCCATGAAGGATTTCTCTTTAAAACAGCATATAGTAGAAAACACTTTGTCCGGTAACACCAAAAGCGGGATCTACAAGTGTGCTATTGCCGATATCCTAATAAAAAAGGGCTACTCTTTGTATTTTTACAAAAACGAAAGCACAAAAAGAGAGCTTAACTTTATAATCCAAAAGGACAGCGCTATCATCCCTGTAGAAGTAAAATCAGGCAAAACAAAAGCGACCTCCCTAAACAGCCTTATGGAAAGACTGAATATAGAGACCGCCTATAAATTTATCGATGGAAATGCCGGAGACAGAGAATCAAGAATAGTTACGATGCCGCTATATATGGCCATGTTCCTGTAAAAATGGAGCCGTAAAGTGCACATACACCAATATTTGACCCTGTTTCATATTGCTCTTTACAGACAAATAAAAATATCCATGGAAACAAATTTTTTGTATTAAATGTCCAACGTGTATATTCATGCCACTACTTTAAATCAAACACTCCATCAATCCGGTTCATTCTGCTTTAACAGTTATTTTGGATGCGTATCCGTTTTTAAAGTGTTGATATTAACTATCTGATATACCTTGTAATTATCCTTTTACCTGTCACATTTTTTCTTAATATTTTTCAATACAGAACAAATTACCAAAATGATTATCAAAGCAAACAGCCCAAAAAGTTCCAAGTATCCTTGTCATTTTAATCTCCTGTTTCGTTTATATTTCTGTTTTATCTGTTTTAATCTTTACACTGTCAACATTATATCATTAATCTTTACATTGTCAAGATGAATTAAAAAAATATTCCCCTGCTTATTCTATTATCAGAGCAAGGGAATAACCTCATCTAATACAGGCGGATCAAGCGGTAGCTGGAACCATGATATTGCCATGGCTGATCAGGTACTTGCAGATCTTACCCGATCAAAGAATATGCTCCATACATACCTCCGGTTGCTCCAAATCACCTCCAAAATCGGACGGCTCATGTCTGCTTACTTAAAATCAACCGGCGGATATCACAAAATCCCTTCTCATGTATTCGGTGGCGCCTGCACTGTTTACCAGATATACTCTCATGGTATAGTTACCTTGCCAAGCCTTAAAACCATTTGACTTAAATCCGTCCCATGTAAAAGTAAATGTTCCGGAATCTGACTTTGTGATTCCCTCATAGGTGTACACGATCTCCTCAATATCGTTGTACATTACATCTATTACTACTTTGGC
>JAEEKN010000267.1 GCA_016282435.1 Lachnospiraceae bacterium
CATATACTGACTTACGGTCTTCAGCATCAAAGCTTATCACGATGTCAAACCTCAATGTCCTTTTCTCTTTATCCATATAAAAACCATGAATCTGGCGGACATATTCATGAGACAGTACTAAGTCTTTTACTTTTTTATATACCTCAATTATCTCAGCGTCTTTTGTGTTTACAGAGTAAACACCTATGGCTGTCAGTATCACGTGATGCTCTTCATACACCTTTACCTGTATGCTCCTTATGAGCTGATCCAGGCGGTCAGCTGAATAAGTATCGGGAATTTCTATATGTATCGAACCGTTCCATGTATCAGGGCCATAGTTGTTAAGCACAAGGTCATATGCTCCCTGTACGTCCGGAAATCCGATAACGGTTTCTTTTATGCTCTTTGCAAGGTCAGGATCATTCCTTTCACCAAGTATCTGTGAAATAGTCTCCTTTATCATCTCAAAGCCGGATTTGATAATAACAAGTGAAATGATAGCACCCAGCCATGCTTCAAGGGATATGTTAAAGATCAAGAATATAGCTGCAGCAACAAGAGTCGAAGCAGATATTACCGAGTCAAGAGTTGCATCCTCTCCGGAATTGACCAGTGAAGCGGAATTCACCTTCTTACCGACCGACTTCACATATCGTCCGAGAACAATTTTAACCACTACAGCAGCTCCGACTATGATCAGGGAAACAGTTGAATAATCCGGTACATCAGGAGTGATGATCTTTTTAACCGATTCAACCAGAGATGTCACGCCTGCATACAATACTATCACCGATATGACCATAGCGCTCAGGTACTCAACACGCCCATATCCGAACGGATGCTTCTTATCCGGTTCCCTGCCGGCCAGTTTTGTACCGATAATCGTAATAAGTGAACTGCCCGCATCGGAAATGTTATTTACTGCATCCATTATAATAGCTATCGAACTGCTCATAAGACCTATGACAGCCTTAAAGGCGGCAAGAAAAACATTGGCTATAATGCCTATAACACTTGTTCGGACTATTATTTTTTCCCTTGAATCTGTGCTGTCACCATTAACATTTTTCATAACTTGAGCCTCCGATTATCAGATATTTCTGTATCAAAAACAAAAGCATTTCCTTCTCCTTGCCTCGATGATATTATAGAAGAACGCCATTGGAAAGTCCATAAAATTTTTACTATTTTTCATTATCCATGGTCGATAAAACTTAAATTAATTTACTAAGGCATCCGTCGACAAACTTCCACCTTTTTTCATTCATGTATTTCCCAAAAATAACAGGCATCAGAGTTGTTCCGATGCCTGTCATTTATCTTGTTTCATTGAAACTCCTTACTCTTTTTAGTTGCTCCTTTCGTTGTGTTTTGAAAAATACATCTCTGTTCTCCTACTCAAATACTGTTTTATCTTTGCTTAAGATACGATTTCCCGGCTCTCCCGGATCTATTTTACAAGTATCGGAATAACTCTCGGGAAAACAGGTTTGGTAAACTTATAGGTTTTCGCAGGGGTTTTTACAGTAATGGTCTCACCTTGTTCAACGGTTACTATCAAGGTTCCCACATTGATGTGACTCTTGTCTACGCTTATCGCTCCGGAGATCTTGATGTCACTTGCTTTTAAGTCTGTTACGATGTTTTCGTTTTCGTCAGTAAGAATAAAAAACATCCTATCGTCACTTAAAGTGATGTAGTCTAAGTGATCGGGATCCCCCGGGAGCTTTAATTTTTAGCCTATATCGCTGTAAGTCGTTCCGGTGGCTTTCATACTTTTTTTACAACGAATAACAGAGTATGCAGGCAGATCATCAATATTTGCGACGGTATTGAATCTGTGTCTGCCTGAAGTCTCGATTCCTTCATCATGGCCCCACTCATCTAATTTTTCTGTTTGGGTATAGAGTTTATTCCCTAAGTAGTCGAAGATCTCTATTTTCACATCACTGCCGGCATAGCCTTTTTCCACACCGTCTTTACGGATATAGGCACTGGCATCGATCCTTATATCATGTCCAAATGTGGAGCGGTGCCCTTGATCAATGTTTCCGTCATCCATTACTTCATTGGCAAAGAGACAGTTTACAAAAACACCGTCTTTGCCATTCGTGTTGGAACAGCTCCTGCTAAACAGCCACTCGGAAGGCTTCATGCCGTCAATGGTCTTTCCGTCTGCAGCCTCGTCTAAGATTTCTTTGGCTCTTTCAAGTGGGATGTGCTGGTTTTCTTCCTGATACATCAGTTTGGCAACCTTAGGCCAATAATCATAGGTGCCTTCGGTAGACAGTATCGTGTCCATACATAAAAGAGACATACCTGCGGATCTGTCAGTGTCCAGTCTGGAGTATTTGTCGCCGTCACCCATCTGTCCGTTTACTGCTTCAAAACCGTAATTATCCATTAAATCCATGGTCAATTGAACATTGATGCCATGCCCAGTAAGGTCCAACATGTCTACATGAATAATGTCCAACGCAAGGCCTGCGTGAGCTTCATTGATCCATTGGCCAATGGCGAAATTTACAGGCTCGTTGTTTCTCTGCATCCACATATGAGATGTTTCATGAAGCAGCTGTGGCATAATATCATCCATATCATCGTAGCCGGTAGGCATTCCAAGGGTGACGGTATTTGTTTCGGTATCCCATTCATTGCAGCCCTGAGCCAGAGTTTCTTCACTTAAGATCCAGGTCACTCCGTCTGTGTAAAAGTCCTCGGTGCAAGGTCCCAGGATGGTGACCATGAG
>JAEEKN010000268.1 GCA_016282435.1 Lachnospiraceae bacterium
CGAAGTGTTATAGCCGGTTCTTTCGTGGTTGACAGTGCTTGCGGACTGGTTATAGCTCTTATAGTGATGTTTATCATGTACTGTGCACAGGGACTTATGACACCCGAACAGTTCACCGAGCATCTGATAGATGGTATAGCAGGTTCGGCATTGCCGGTGATATTATATCTGCTTACCATGTGTTTTTCGACGCTTCTCGATACATTATCTCTGGGAGAATATTTCGGAGAAGCTGTAAACAGTCTAGAAGGACTGGGTCCGGTCCTGCCAGCTATATTCTTCGTGGCTTCAGTGCTTCTGACTATAGCTCTGGGTTCGTCATGGGCTATGTACGCTATAGCTTTTCCTGTAGTCCTTCATCTGGCTTATTCGGCAGGATTATCTGTTCCGCTTTGTATAGGTGCAGTATCAGGAGCTGGAATAGCAGGTGAAAAGATATGTGCGTTCACTGCCGATGCCCTGAATGTAGGAACCGCCATAGGCTGTAACCCTGAGCCGATATGCAGGATAAGGATATTCTACAGCATTGTAATATCCGGGATAGTGACAGGGCTTTATATTATTGCCGGATTTATTATGTGATAAAAGGAGTAGCATTGATGCAGACAGAGTATGCAATAATCTATTTGGAGATAAACCTGTTTTCTATAATTCTGGTTTATGTCATATGGTTAAAGACCCGCGGATTGTCACAAATGGTGGCTCAGCGGAATTTTGCCATGTCCATTATAGCTGAGATGGTATTTTTTGCATCGGATACTTTGTATGTTTTGATGAACAACGGTGTTTTACCCAGCGGGGATATACCGAGACTTCTTTGTAAAACAGCATACTTTTTCTCTACTTCGATCATGTGCTTCTTCTGGTTCCTGTACTTTGAGCATATGCAGGAATCTGATTTTGTAAAAGAACGGATAAAAGTCAGACTGGCCTCGTCCGTTATATGGCTGATGGGCGGACTGTTACTTGTAAACTTTATGACGGGTTTCTTGTTCTATATAGATGATGACGGTGTATATCAAAGAGGACCTTTATTTATTCTTACGTATGTTTTGTCCTATTCGTATGTCATATTTACATGCTTGAGAGCTATATACAATATCTGCAAGACCAATACAGGAACTGATAAAAGGAATTATGTTCTGATTGCATTATTCCCTATAGCTCCCGGAGCAGCCGGTATCCTGCAGTTTATATGGCCCCAATACCCTGTGGCATGTGGCGTGTTATCGCTAACGACACTGTTGTTGTATCTAAACTGGATAGATAAACTGATATCACTCGATCCTTTGACGGGACTGAACAACAGGAAGCAGTTACAGCATTATTACGACCATAATGTTCAGGGACACAGTAATGAAGGAACAGCATATTATCTGCTCCTGATAGATGCAAATAAGTTCAAGGCGATAAACGACACATATGGTCATCTTCAGGGAGATAAGGCTTTAAAAAATATCGCAGAATCCTTGAGAGTGGCCTGTAAAGAGCTCTCTAAAAGGGCAAATATCGCGAGATACGGCGGGGACGAATTTGTAGTTCTACTCGAAAGTGATAACGATGATACGCCTGAGAAATTAAAAGTTAGGATTAACGAAATCTTAGCGGATATAAATAAAAAGACTAAAGTTCCTTTTGAACTGACAGTCAGTGTTGGAATATCAAAGTCAGGAAGTAATGGAACATTAAAAGAACTGATAGATGAAGCGGACGAGAAGATGTACAAAGATAAGAGCAAAAGGAGATCCTAAATGACTCTGCATACAGTATTAATGATCATACAGCATATCAGTATTGTAGGTCTTTTTATGGAATGTATACTGATATTAAACAAGTGGAAGAATTCTCTGCATACCTTCCTCTTCTTAAGTTGTGCGTCATCATTACTGAATAATATAGGATATTTACTTGAAATTACAGCTGATTCCGAAGGGACATACATTACGGCACTGAAATTTTCGTATTTTGGCAGAATATGGCATGCATTCTTTATGTTCCTGTTTGTTGCAGAGCTTGTCAGGATAAAATTTCCTGGCATAGTAAAGAATTTTATAATTTTATTTACAACGACTATATATGTATTTGTAGTCACCGTTGATAAAACACATTTATATTACTTAAGCTATGAATTTGTAAAAGATGGAGATATCCCGAAACTGCTCCATAAACCCGGTCTGGTTTATTTAGCATTTATGGCTGCACAGGTCATATATTTTGGTATTGCTGTACTATGGCTTATCAGATATATGAGGAAAGAAAAACGAAAGCTAATGATCCGAAGGTGTGTTTCTGTTATCATATCTTTGCTGGTAGAAGGTTTGTTTTTCTTTGTGCAGATCATCGGTATCAAGGGTCTTACCGATGTATATGATATAACGATGATTGGATATTTCCTGGCTACCATCGTTATGCTGATATCTTTCTTCTCCTGCGACTTACTCGGAACCGGAGATCTGGCCAAGGACTATGTGATCGACAGGATATCCGAAGCTATTATTGCTGTTGATAATGACGGTGAAGTTCAGTATTTTAATGAAACTGCGAAGAATCTATTTCCTTGTCTTTTACAGAAAAAGAATAAAACAGCACGGAATGAGGAAAATGAAACCATAGTTCTGGCTGTTAAGAACGCAGTAAAAAACAATGAATTATTGCACCTGAATGACCGTGTTTATGCGCCTGAAGAAAATGAACTGGTCCAGGAAGGAGAAAAAGTCGGAAAAGTTTATACTTTGGTTGATGAAACTGAGTATTATCACTTTGCAAACGAACTGCAAAAACAAAAAGAAATAGCTGATAATGCAAATCAGGCAAAGAGCAGATTCCTGGCCAATGTATCCCACGAGATCAGAACACCTATAAATGCAGTGCTCGGTATGGATGAGATGATACTTCGCGAAAGCGATGACAAAACCATCCGCTCGTATGCATCCGATATAAAATCTGCAGGCCGTACGCTTTTATCACTTATAAACGATATCCTGGATTTCTCTAAAGTAGAGCAGGGCAAAATGGAGATAATCCCTGCAAAATATGAACTGTCATCCATCATAAACGACCTCGTAAATATGATAAAGGAAAGGGCAGAAAAGAGAGGTCTGGAATTTAACGTAAAAGTAAGTGAAGATATCCCTCATGTACTGGTAGGTGATGAGATCCGTATCAGACAGTGTGCCATGAATATCCTGACAAATGCGGTAAAATATACTGACAAGGGAAGTGTGACACTGGAAGTAAATTTTAAATTATGTGATGATGAAATATTTTCAAAACACATAATGCTGAAATTCAGGATATCTGATACCGGAATAGGCATGAAACAGGAAAATATTGAAAAACTGTTTTCACCCTATGTCCGTTTTGAAGAAGAGAGAAACAGAACCGTTGAAGGTACCGGGCTGGGAATGAGTATTACCAGACAGCTACTCGAACTAATGGGAAGTAAACTCGAAGTTGAAAGCACATACGGAGTGGGTTCGGTATTTTCATTCTCTGTAAAGCAGGAAGTGGTATCATGGGAGAAAATCGGTGATTATTCATCACGTCTATATAATATCATGAAGGATGAGGTATATCATGAGCTGTTCCATGCACCTGATGCCAGAATACTTGTGGTAGACGATACTGAGATGAACCATGCGGTTATGGCGAGTCTGTTAAAGAAGACAGAGATTCAGATAGATATGGCTTTCTCCGGAAAACAGGGTATTATACTTGCAAACCACAACAAGTATGATATCATGTTTATAGATCATATGATGCCTGAGATGGATGGTATGGAAACACTAAAGCATATGAGGGAGGATGGAATGAATATTGGTACTCCTGCAATTATGCTTACAGCCAATGCCGTATCGGGTGCCAGAAATATGTATTTAGATGCAGGATTTGATGATTATCTTTCAAAACCTGTAGACGGAGATGTATTAGAGAAGCTGTTATACCGGTATATTCCCGAGCATAAATTAAAGAGTTATGAAGAGAATGGTCACGAAAAGGAAAATCTAACTAAAGATGTTGACATCCATATTAATGAATCTGTAAATGAAAAACAAACATTCGGAAGCAAAATTGATGAAAAGATAAAACGAATATCCGGTATTCCCGGGATTGATATAAAAGAAGGCATAAAGAACTGCGGTGCCGAGGACGGATATATAAATGTATTAAAAGTATTCCATCAGACAGCTGCATCGAAGGCTGATGAAATAGAAACTCTTTATAATGATGATGACATTTCCATGTATACCATGAAGGTACATGCACTGAAGAGTTCAGCCCGTATCATAGGTGCTAATGAAATGTCGGATCTGGCATTGAAGCTGGAAGAAGCCGGTAAATCCGGGAATGTTGAATTCATTAAGGAAAACACAGGGAAACTGCTCGAGATGTACAGAAGTCTCGACAGCCGGCTGGAATTCCTGGATGATTCAAATGATAATCTCCCCGAGATATCTAAAGATGTGCTCTCTGAAGCTTTTGAGACCATGATCGAGATAGCCGGTAGTATGGATTATGAACTTATGGATCAGCTGATAAATGAACTAAAGGAATTTAAGCTCGAACCTGAGGACAAAGATAACGTTGAGAAAATAGAAAATTATTTGACAACTTTGGACTGGGATAGTATTATTCACGTAGCTGAATCTTATCTTAAATGATTGGAAATGAGGAACTGCATATGGACATTGCAAAAGAAGCCAGAAAAGTAGTTATAGTCAGTGCCACTGATACATTTTTGGCAAAAAGCATAATGACTAAACTTGATAAAGCCAGAATATCGTCGGTATTTGCTCATGCAGATATAAAGGATATCGAACAATATGCAAACGAGATGGAACTTATAGTGCTTTTCCTGAGCGAAGAACTTGTCGAAAAGCCTGATGTTCTCGTATATTTAAAGGATACTGTACAGGATAAGGAATACGGCCTGATCCTTATAGGCGATGAGGAGCAGTACGACCTCATAATCAATAAAATACATAAGCAGACTGTTACAGAATGGTTCAAGAGACCTCTGGATATAGATCTTCTGGTAAAAAAGATAGGTTCATTTCTTGACGAAAATACAGGAGACAAGCATAAAAGAACAGTGCTCATTGTGGATGATGATATCACATATATGAGAACGATATATGAGTGGCTGAAAGGAAGCTATCGTGTAGGTATGGCTTCAAACGGAGTTCAGGCTATCAGTTATCTGGCAAAAAATAAAGCAGATCTGATACTTCTGGACTATGAGATGCCTATAGCTGACGGTCCACAGGTTCTGTCAATGCTTAAAAACGATTCCGAGACCGGTCAGATACCCGTAATGTTCCTGACGGGACGCGGTGACAAAGAAAGTGTAATGTCGGTATTGGGATTAAGTCCGGTGGATTATCTGTTGAAAACCATAGACAGGGATACTCTGCTGGTAAAACTGGCTACATTTTTCAGTATCCGTAAAGCTGACTGATAACAGATTTTTTTGTAAAAGAGGAACTATTTATGTCAACTACTAAAATTTCAGGTGCTGAACTCACCGTCAGAATATTGATAGAACAAAATATAGACTTGGTCTTCGGATATCCCGGAGGTCAGGTCCTGGATTTATATGACAGTCTGTATAAACACCGTAAAGAGATAAAGCATGTTTTGACCGCTCATGAACAGGGTGCAGCACATGCGGCCGACGGATATGCCAGGGCTACAGGTAAAGTAGGAGTATGTATAGCTACATCAGGTCCCGGTGCCACGAATCTGGTCACAGGAATTGCTGCTGCATACATGGATTCGATACCTATGGTAGCTATCACAGGAAACGTACCTACGAGCCAGATAGGTACGGACAGCTTCCAGGAGGTGGATATCACCGGTATCACTATGCCCATTACCAAGCATAATTTTTTCGTAGATACCATAGAGGAACTTCCGGGAACTCTAAGGAAAGCTTTTTCACTTGCTGTATCGGGCAGACCCGGGCCTGTACTGGTTGATATACCGAAGGATATACAGGAAGCTATGTGTGTTTATGAGCCCGAAGCTCCCGTAAAAAAAGACGAACCTTTTTCAGCCAAAGATATCAGGATAGAAGAAGCAGCTGAGGTAATAAATAATGCAAAACGACCATTTATATACTTTGGCGGTGGCGTAGTATCTTCTGATTCTGCGTATGAAGTGATGGCTTTGGCAGAAAAAATAGATGCTCCTATGGGTTGCTCCATGATGGGACTGTCATGTGTTCCTTCGGATAATCCTCGTTTTCTGGGGATGCAGGGTATGCACGGACACTATGCGTCCACGATGAGTATGAACAAAGCGGATGTTATCATAGCTTTGGGAGTTCGC
>JAEEKN010000269.1 GCA_016282435.1 Lachnospiraceae bacterium
GAAATACATTTAAAAACTCGAAAATATACTTGACATTTTTTATAAATGTGATAGACTAATAAATGAAAAAGGTGTTGTCCGTCAAAACGACGGTCAGCTGCCTAACTACGGGTTACATAAAAAAATAACCGCTAAATACGAGTTCGGGTAAACTGTACGGCGGTTATTTTTTTGTGTTCTTTTCTTCCTTTTTATTACCATTTACATCCTTGCCCATATCATAAAATAACTTTGACACGGCACAAAGTAGAATAACAAACTGAAATACTTCTGATACACTCACAGCTTCCTCCTTCCTGAGAAGCCCTTACACTTCTCCGGTGAGGCAGCTGACCGCCATCCGTCTGGACAACACCATGTATAGTATACAGTATATGTATCGCAATGTCAATACGTAATTCAGAATTTTATATCGTTTATACGGATTCCGTTACTTTCATAATATAAAGCACATCTCCATCCACCCTGAACTTTACTTCATATCCGGCATAGCTCATGCCATATATCCTGTCAGGGTCTTTCTGGTAGTGAGGTCGCGGATCGTTTGAAAGTATCTTTTCGAGGCTGTTTTTTACGTACTCTGGAATACCGGCCTCTGTTTTACCCGAACTCCCACTTGACTCCTCAAGCGTCCATACTACTTCGAGAGTTCTGTATTCCGTACTGTCGGTAAATCCTCCCTTTGCGTCGGGCACAGAGTCCGCATATGCGATATACGGCTTTATATCGTATATCGGGGTTCTGTCCACCATATCCGCGCCCCTGACATATATCACCGGACCTTCATTCGTATCATATTCTATCCTGTCCAGAGCTACTACAGAAAGTCCCAGAGGATTCGGTCTAAAAGGAGAACGTGTCGCAAAAACACCGAGCCGCTTATTACCGCCCAGTCGCGGTGGTCTGACAGTCGGAGTCCAGCGGCTGCTCCCGTCTGCTCCCAGATTTTCCGAGAATTGCCAGATGAGCCAGATATGCGAGAATTCCTCGAGGCCTCTAATGGAATCAGCGTTCCTGAAGTCAGGTTCAAAAACTATCCTGCCCCTAAGTTCCGCTACCACTCCGGGCTGACGGGGAATTCCGAATTTTTCAGGGAAATCAGTCCTGATTTCCGCTATTTTCTTTACCACGTACTCCATAAATTATTTGTATTTTTCCATCTGCTCCTTGATAAGAGCTCCGTCATCAAAGTAATTGATCTTCATGGCAGCTTTTACGTCAGCCAGAGTCTTTGCAGCTACTGCCTCTGCTACTTCACTACCCTTCTTCAGGATCTCATAAACTCCGGGGATATCCTGCTCCCATTTATGTCTTCTCTCCCTGATGGGTGCAAGTTCTTTCTCCAGTACCTTTATCAGGAACTTCTTCACTTTTACGTCACCCAGACCGCCCTTCTTGTAATGCTCTTTCATCTCATCGAGGCTCTTATACTCAGGCAGGAACTCTTCAAAATCCTCAGGTTTACTGAACGCGTCAAGATATGTAAATACGGTATTTCCTTCAACCTGTCCAGGATCCGATACATTGATGTGGTTAGGATCCGTGTACATAGACATAACCTTGGTCTTGAGTTCCTTCTCATCGTCGGACAGATAGATGGCGTTGCCGAGGGACTTGCTCATTTTGGCCTTTCCGTCAGTACCGGGGAGTCTCAGACAGGCTGAATTCTCCGGAAGCAGGATCTTCGGCTCCACCAGAGCTTCGCCATATACAGAATTAAACTTATGCACTATCTCCTGGCACTGCTCGAGCATGGGCATCTGGTCCTCTCCTACAGGAACAGTGGTAGCCTTGAATGCGGTGATATCTGCTGCCTGGCTGATGGGATATGTAAAGAATCCCACAGGAATGCTGGTCTCAAAATTTCTCATCTGTATCTCAGATTTAACGGTAGGATTTCTCTGAAGACGAGATACCGTTACAAGGTTTGCATAGTAAAATGTAAGTTCCGTAAGCTCAGGAACCATGGACTGAATAAACAGTGTGGATTTTGCGGGGTCAAGTCCTACAGACAGGTAGTCCAGCGCCACCTCCACTATATTCTGGCGTACTTTCTCGGGGTTGTCAGCGTTATCGGTCAGAGCCTGTGCATCGGCTATCATGATAAATATCTTGTCGTATTCACCCGAATTCTGAAGCTCCACTCTTCTTTTTAAAGATCCTACGTAATGTCCCAAATGCAGCCTTCCCGTAGGTCTGTCTCCCGTAAGAATAATCTTTTCCATTTTCATTTCCCTTTCCTTCTATAAAAATTTGTGATTACTTGATCATTACCTGTTCTACCTGGATCTCAGGTTCGTCTTCCTTGTCGGAAATATATTTTCTGTAGATATCATAATAAATGTCCTTACGACCTTCATCGGTGATATACGAGATGCTTTCACAGGTCTCGGTGTCATTTTTAATAATATTCACTATCTCCTGGTTGTATCTCATGTATTCATCGTTTTCCAGCTCGTCTGCCAACGACGGGATCCACATCTTGCTCTTCGTGTAGTTACGTCCCAGAGTGTCGGTAGCAGCGTCGATACAATCGGCTATCGTGATGATATCTATGAATATCTTCATCTTGTCATGGATGTTATCAAATTCCGCAGGATATCCTCCACGCCCGTCATAGCTCTTGTGGTGCCCTTTTATCACGGAATTGTATTTTTCCGATATCTTGGTGCCCGCTAAAAGTTCGGACCCGAATACCGGATGCTGACGGATCAGGAAAAACTCCTCATCGGTAAGCTTTCTGGTCTGCTGGTTGATGATATCGGAAATATAAGCCTTTCCTATGTCATGAAGGTGTGCGCATCTGTCTATATAGTTCAGCAGATACTGCCTCTTGCTCTTTACCAGATGTACATCCCTGGTATCCAGAACCTTCAAAAACATCTCAGGATTTTTGTCGATCAGCACATTAGTGATGATCATCGCTATCTTGCCCACCATTATGGAATGGATCAGTGTCATGGAGTTACGGTTCAGGATAACTTCCTGTATGTACTCCAGCGATTCTTCCTCATCATAAGCGGTTCTGAGCATGAGTCGCACCGTTCGGCAGAGATCGTCGTTTACAAATCCGTTACTTGAAAGGTGCGGCATGGATGTATATATCTGCCTGAATTCATGAACCATCTGATAAAAGAGACTCTCCCTGTTATCCAGGGTGATCTCGGGCAGTGCCAGGAATCTGAAACACTCCTGCATACATGTGATCTTCTTCTGATATGCATCATTCGTCACATGGGAGTTTAGTACTTCCTTATAATCTATCTCTTCGTTGTTTGCTTCATAGAACCTGAAAAGAAGGATGACTGCAGTATCTGCCGGAAAATTATGTGCATAGAGATTGCACCAGATATAGGCCACCGCATTTACCGCTGTTTGTGTGTTGATATTCTCCCGGGTGATGCCGTCCGGAAGGAGTTCCCGGGTCATATATTCAAGAACTGCCCTGTTCGGAGCCGAGTCCGATCTGATAAGCGCCCATATCAGGACTTCTCTCGTGACTGACAGCAGGTCATCAAAGTCTATCTTGTCCCCATCGAGATTTCTCACATCTTCTCTTAACAGGAACTTCTTAAAATTCTCATACTGGACTATACGGTCCAGGCGCTCTTCGTTGTTCTGAAGGTCTTTATCCTCGATACTGTAATAAGTGGACATAATAATCCTTCGCCTGGTCTCCCATTCGGAAAGCTCACAGTATCTGTCACTCATGCCGGCTACCTGCTCAAAGCAGTCCCTGGCTTTTTCTATCGAAATGTCGTTCGATTTGTCATTATATGAGAGAGCCAGCATATACATGGACAGTATCCATTTTTCTTCCAGCCCTTCCTTTTTATAAAAATCACACAGTTTGATCAGGACTTCAGTCGTCAGAAGCGAGTCGTTCTCAACATCCACAGTCATGGAGTATATGTTTTCGAAGAATTCATTGGCAGTGTCGAGATCGAGTTCCTTGTCTTCTCTGGTAAACGGATAGATGAGACTCCCGAGTTTTTCCTCGTTATAAGCATAGGTCGAGCGCAGGAAATCCGACTTTAATGCCAGCTTTTCCACCCACACGCTCCTGTCAGACGCCTTAACCAGACCGGTCTCGATGTCTCTGGCCTTGTCCTGGTTCGTTCTGTACTGCTTATAAAATTCGGTTATCAAGCCTTTTTCTATAACTGCCACCGCTATATGCTCCTAAATCCTGTATTCCTTTTTCACCTTGAAAACGCTTTAATCGTTTCCCCGGTAGAAAACCGATGCTCCGCATCTTCACTTTAGTTACATGCCCACAATCTTAAATATCATAGCATATCTTCCGTAAAATTGCAATAAAGTAGATTATTATTATGAGTATAAAAAATCCCTTGCAAAAATACAAAATCTATATTATAATTATTATTTAATAGAAGAAATGAATGTTGTACGGGAGGTTTTCTTATGAGATTAATTACACGTTCTGATTTTGACGGCCTTGCTTGTGGTGCTCTGCTCAAAGAAGCCGGCATCATAGATAACTGGAAATTCGCACATCCGAAGGATTTACAGGACGGTCTGGTTGAAGTAAACGAGAACGACTGTCTGGCTAACGTTCCTTTTGTACCGGGCTGCGGATTATGGTTCGACCATCACTCAAGCGAGTTCGAGAGAAATGAACTTAAAGGAAAATATAAGGGCGAGAGCAGAATAGCTCCTTCATGTGCACGTATCATATATGAATATTACGGTGGTCAGGAGCGTTTCCCTCAGTTCACCGATATGATGATCGCAGTTGACAAGGTAGATTCAGGTAATCTTACACGCGAAGAGGTTCTGAATCCTACAGGCTGGATCCTTGTCGGATTCCTGATGGATCCCCGTACAGGTCTGGGCCGTTGGAGACAGTTCACCATTTCAAACTATCAGTTGATGGAGAAGCTGATTGATGCATGCCGTACCATGAGCACAGAAGAGATTCTGGCTTTACCCGATGTTCAGGAACGTATCGAAGTTTATAACGAGCAGACCGAGAAGTTCAAAGAGATGGTAGTTAAGTACACCACTACCAACGGAAATGTTATCATCAGTGACTTAAGAGGCGTTGATCCTATTTACACCGGTAACCGTTTCATGATCTACTCTCTGTATCCCGACCAGAACGTATCCGCATGGATCGTTTCAGGACGTGGTGGCAAGGGGTGTTCAGCAGCCGTAGGTTATTCGATACTTAACCGTACATGTACTCTCGATGTCGGAGCTCTGATGCTCAAGTACAACGGTGGCGGTCACAAGGCTGTAGGTACCTGCCAGTTCTCCGATGAAAATATGGAGAGCGATTTACCTAAGATGCTTAACGAGCTTTGTTCCATGGCTAACAGCTAAAAATAAATCCTTCAGAGTTTTGCTCTGAAGGATTTTTATTTTTCGTTATC
>JAEEKN010000270.1 GCA_016282435.1 Lachnospiraceae bacterium
AAAATATGGGTATAAAGCAGGCGTTTGATATTAACAAAGCTGATTTTAGAAACTTAGGTACATCAACCGCCGGAAATGTTTTTATAAAAGATGTATTTCATAAAACTTTTATAAGTGTTGATGAAAAGGGGACAAAGGCCGGAGCTGCTACTGTTGTAGCATTGGAAGATGGAGCATTGTTTGAACCCAGGGAGATTTTTCTGGATAGACCTTTTATATATATGCTGATCGATTGTGAAACTTACAGCCCGATTTTTATAGGTGTTATGAGGGATCTTGAATTGTAATTTTCGAGTAAGAAAACTTTAGTGGAAAAGACGGGGACAGAGTCTCTGTCTTTTTGTGTTTTTATTTAAATATAAAAAAAATTTGGGAAAAGTGAAACCAAATTTTTTATTTGTTGATTTATATAGTGAGGACCTCAAAAAAAGAGAGGACAAAAGATGTCTGATGATGAGATAATAGAACTGCTAAACAATAAGGATGAGGGAGCTATAACGGCTGTAAAAGGGAAGTATTATAGCTATCTTTATAAGATATCCTATCAGATTGTTGGCAATCATGAGGATGCAGAAGAGTGCCTGAATGATATGCTCTTTGAATTGTGGAATACTTCTTCTAGTATCAATCAGGGAAGCCTGCATGCATTCTTGGTGAAGCTTACAAAAAGAATAAGCATTAATAAGGTAAAAAGCCAAAACCGGCAGAAGAGGATGCCTTCAGAAGGCCTGGTGCCATTAGAGGAGATTGAAGAGACTGTTTTTGGCGGGACAACACCGGAAACAGAACTGGATAACAAGCTTCTCGATGATGCCATCAACCGGTTCCTGGGTACACTTTCAAAGGAAAAACGGAGTTTGTTTGTTGCACGATACTATTACTATGATTCCTTAAAGGATGTTGCTGATTATTGTGGTATCAGTGAAGGGAAGGCAAAAAGCATTCTGTTCCGTATTAGAAAGAAACTAAAAAGTTTTTTGGAAAAGGAGGGTTTTACGATATGAAAAGAGAGGATATGCTGGAATTCATGGGCGGCATAGATGATAAGTATCTGGACGAAGCCGGAGAAATGCGTATGAACAGTGTTGTTGATGCAGCCGGCAGAAGCAAGAATATCAAAAGGAGGTCAAAGATAATGAGTCTTAAAAAATTGTCGATAGTAGCTGCAGCTTTAGCATTGGTTGTAGGAATAGGTGTAGGTATCGTGATGTTTACTAAACCCATAAAAGGTGATGAAGCAGCTGAGGAAACCGTGGAAAAGTATACTCCAGATGGAGAACTGATAGTTCCAAAGGGAACTACCTTGACTGAAGAGAATGCCATAATAGTTCCGGAAGAGAAATGGGATGAGACCGGTATCCCTGAAAGAATTAAATCTAAAGGAGATGGAGGAAAAATAACAAAAATCTGGAAATGGAATTATGAGACAGATGATGGCTATGAGACATCTTATAGTGTAGAAACAATAAAAGTATTTGATTAAGAGACATCATTTAAAACCAATAGACACCGTTTGGAATAAGTGCTATACTAAATCCCAAACGGTGTTTTTCTGTCTTGAAAATGAAATTGAGAAAGGAAGGCTTCAACTAAGATGAAAGATAAAGTCAAAAAGCCTTTTAACTGGAAAAAGGAGCTGCTGAGCTGGGGGATAATCTTCATTATTGCTCTAACAGCAGCCTTCATTATCACGCAATTTATCATCATGAAGACTAAGGTGATATCGGGTTCTATGATACCCGAACTTGAGATAGGGGATCATGTAATCGGTAATCGCCTGGCATATCTGTTCTCGGAACCCGAACGAGGGGACGTAATAATTTTCGAGTATCCCAAAAGTTATAAGGAGCTGTACGCCATAGATCCCGAACTTACATACTGCATGGATACAGACCTTGGGGATACTGAAGCCAAATATCATGATGAAAGTGAGGTCTATGTTAAGCGGATAATAGGGCTTCCAGGTGAAAAGATAGAGATTCGGTCAGGAAGGATATATATTAACGACTTTATCGTTCCCTTAAGTGAACCTTATTTGGATAAAAAACCGTTAGGTAATTTTGGACCATATTATGTACCTGATGATTGTTACTTCTGCTTAGGCGATAACAGAAATAAATCCTCAGATGCAAGAGAATGGGATAATACGGTGGATGATCCATCTGATCCTGATTATGATCCGGACAGGTTCCGGTTCGTACATAAGGACAAAATATATGCCAAAGCCTGGTTGAAGATAATTCCGGGGCTGCATTGGATAAATCATTGTGATTATGAAAATAGCTAAAAAAGTGTATAGAAAGATACAAAACATCTGAGCTTCATTTTGTAGAGAATAGCGGTTATCAAATTGGCTGAAGTGATCATGTGTGCTATAGTGCAGCGGTTATCGGTTTGGATTTTTATAGGATTAGGGAATATGAAAAAGAAGATAAGAACATGTATTATCATAATAATTTTGTTAATCTTGTTCTTTACAATTCCGAAGGGAACCTTGGATGACGGAGGATCAAAAAACTGGGACTGAAGAAATGCAAAAGGCTCAAGACAAAAAAGCCAATATGATAGCTCAGCAGATTTCGATGCTGAACATGCAGTTAGTTCAGCTTCAGAAAACAAAAAGCCAATCGACTGTATAACTTAAAAAAGAAGTCTTAGCTACGAGGAGGATTGCTTTATGGTGATTAAATCAGTTGATGAGACT
>JAEEKN010000271.1 GCA_016282435.1 Lachnospiraceae bacterium
CTCGGTAGGCATTCTGGTAGCTATAAGAGACTGATGAGCATCACGAAGGATGGTCTCAGTTATTTTTACCGGTCTTTTTTCAGCCATTGTTTTATTCCTTTCTATTTTAAATATAACATCGCAAACACCTCATCCGGTGCTTCGCACCACCTTCCCCTCAAGGGGAAGGCTGTAATGTGTTTTACTTTACTCCATAAATAGCCATGAATACACCGGCTGCAACTGCAGTACCGATAACACCGGCTACGTTAGGACCCATAGCATGCATGAGCAGGAAGTTCGTAGGATCGTACTCTGCACCAACCTTCTGTGATACACGTGCTGCCATAGGAACTGCAGATACACCTGCAGAACCGATCAAAGGATTGATCTTGCCGCCTGTGAGTTTGCACATGAGCTTTCCTAAAAGAACACCACCCATAGTACCAAATGCAAATGCAAGAAGTCCAAGGGCAACAATCTTCAATGTATCTGCCTTAAGGAATGCTTCTGCGCTTGTAGATGCACCTACTGAAGTACCGAGTAGGATAACTACAATGTACATCAGAGCGTTCGAAGCTGTTTCTGTCAGCTGCTTAACAACACCGCACTCTCTGAACAGGTTTCCGAGCATCAGCATACCGATAAGAGGAGCTGTGCTTGGAAGGATAAGTACTACAACTACTGTAATGATAACAGGGAAAAGAATCTTCTCGAGTTTCGTAACGGGACGAAGCTGAGTCATCTTGATCTTTCTCTCTTTGTCGGTAGTAAACAGTTTCATGATAGGGGGCTGGATGATGGGAACCAGTGACATGTATGAATATGCCGCAACTGCGATAGGTCCCATAAGATTTGACTGTCCGAGCTTTCCTGCAAGGAAGATCGAAGTAGGGCCGTCAGCACCACCTATGATTGAAATAGCTGCAGCTGCCTTTCCGTTGAAACCGAATACGATAGCAAGTAAGTAAGCAACGAAAATACCGAGCTGTGCAGCTGCTCCCAGAAGGAAGCTGATAGGGTTCGCGATGAGGGGACCAAAGTCCGTACCCGCACCTACACCCATGAATATCAGTGAAGGCATTATGCCCCACTCATCAAGTGTAAAGAAGTATCTGAGCAATCCGGTACTCTCAACTACAGTACCATCGGATAAGATCTGTCCTTTTTCGTACATGATTTCAGGATACATGTTAACAAGAAGCATACCGAATGAAATCGGAACGAGAAGGAGCGGCTCGAAGCCCTTACCTATGGCCAGATACAGGAAAATGAACGCAACCAGGATCATGAGGACATTTCCCCATCCGAGCTTGGCAAATCCCGTCTGCTCGGCAAGGTTGCTCAGTGTATCTAATACGTAATCCATATTATTCTCCGTTTCTTTATTTTTCCTGTCATTCTGAAAGCAGCGAAGAACCTTTAAGATCCTTCGTCATTGCATTCCTCAGGATGACAGTATGTAACACCGTTAGATCAATTCAATGTTGCCAGAACGTCTCCTGCTTCTACTGCTGCATTAACTGCTACATTGATGCTTGCAACTGTTCCGTCCTGAGGAGCAACAATCTCGTTCTCCATCTTCATAGCTTCAAGAACCATAACAACCTGGCCCTTCTTTACTGCATCGCCTGAATTAACCTTGATTCCAAGGATCTTGCCGGGCATGGGAGCTTCAATCTTTACGCTGCCTGCTGCACCTGTTGCCTTGGGAGCTGCCTTAGGTGCTGCCTTGGGAGCTGCTGCCTTAGGTGCTGCTGCTACGGGAGCTGCACCTGCGCCACCCTCTTCTACTGAAACTTCATAAACATTGCCATTAACTGTAATGGTATAATTTTTCATGGAATTAACCTCCTAATTTTATAAAACATTCAATTTGAAAGATTCTTCACTTCGTTCAGAATGACCAAGTGATTCTGAATGACAAAGTGAAAATCATTTACCAAAAATTATCATCTTGCGTATCCAAGACGTCTGATGCTTCTTACGACAAGTCCGTCTGCGGGTACTTCTACGCCGTTCTCTGCTTCATATGCAGCGATAGCTGCTGTGATGACTGCTACAAGCTCTGTGTCATCTGTCTCTTCCTCAACTTCCTCTACTACTGCGGGAGCAGGAGCAGCCGGAGCTTCGGGAGTCTTGGGAGCAGCTTTCTTTTTGCCGAAAGCACCGAAAATCTTTCCTTCAAGAGATATGATAAGTGAAATAAAAGCAAGTGCGCAGAACACGATTCCGAGTCCCATGGCGGTGTTAAGGCCTGCCTCACCCATAGTGATATCTTCTGCAAGGAAAATCATATTATTTAAAGCACTAATTATCATATCAGCACCTCACTTAAATTGTTCCATGCTTTCTCTCGGGACGTCCCTCTTCCTTTAAATAGAGCATCTCGAAAGCATAAACGAGGTTCTTTCTGGCAGCATCTGCCGAAATAATAGAATCTACATAGCCGCGCTTTGCAGCAGCTTCTGCAGAGATCTGAGCCTTGATGGTCTCTTCTGCATCTGCCTTAGCCTTCTTGTCACCGTCAGCGGCAACGATCTGAGCTGCAAGCTCTGCCTTCATAGGTCCAACTTGTGCACCCTCAAGTGCGAATACCATATCTGCACCGAGTGCCTTTGAGTTCATAACTGTATATGCAGAACCGATAGCCTTGTCAACGATAAGGTTTACCTTCGGAACTGTAGCGTTTGCAAATGCAGCTGTAAGCTTAGCAGCGACTGTAGCCATTCTCTTCTCTCCGTCGAGACAGCATGCGCAGAAGCCTTCAGCATTTGTAAGTGTAAGTACGGGTATATTAAATGAATCACAGAAGTTAACGAATGTAAATGCCTTTCTCATACCGTTTACGGTAAGAACGGGATCAAACTTCTCAGCAGCCTTTCCGTCATCGCCAAGGATAGCGGTTCTGTTGGCAATTACGCCGACTGTAGCACCGTCAAGTTTGATAAAGCCTGTAACCATTGACTTTCCAAAATCCTTCTTTAATTCAAAGAAAGCATTGTCGTCACCGATCACTGCAGCTGCCTTT
Source organism: Lachnospiraceae bacterium (assembly GCA_016282435.1). Classification (GTDB taxonomy): domain Bacteria; phylum Bacillota; class Clostridia; order Lachnospirales; family Lachnospiraceae; genus RUG11977. The sequence goes on from JAEEKN010000271.1 coordinate 3,011, forward strand.
GCACCGTCAGCAAGAACTGATGAAAGTTCAGCGGTCTCACGGTTAAGGTCATCCTGGCTCTCAGCTGCTACTGCCTCATCAGCATTACATGAGGGGATGAGAGAAATGAGCTCTCTTACTGCATTGATAACTTCTACATCATCCTTGCCTACGTAATCGATCTCACCGCACTCAGCCTTGAATGCTGCAGATGCTGAATCACACTTGCCCTCATTGTTACCCTTGATGGTGTTGGGAGCATTTACAAAAAGCTTAGCTTCTTCTGTAGCAAATACGAAATCATTCATGCTTGCAGAGATACCAAGTCCGCCACCGCATCTTCCGAATACTGCTGCTATCTGAGGGATAACGCCTGATGCAAGTGACTGTCTTGCCATAATCTCGCCAAGTCCTTCAAGTGCATCGGTAGCTTCTTCAAGACGAAGGCCTGCACAGTCAAGAAGACCGATAACAGGTGTACCGCACTTCATAGCGAGGTCATAAACATTTGCGATTTTCTTCGCATGCATCTCGCCGATAGTTCCGGCAAGAACTGAAGCATCCTGGCTGTATACATATACAGGTGCTCCGTTGATAACGCCGTATCCGGTGATAACACCGTCCGAAGGCGCTTCTTTTGTCTGTAGATTAAAATCGGTATTTCTCTTGGTAACAAGCGCACCGATCTCTACAAAACTATGGTCGTCCAGCAGCGTGGCAATACGGTCACGAGCGGACAATTTTGTTGAGTTACTCATCGTTTACCTCCATGATAAAATTTTTTCCAATTTTCACCAAATACCATTATACAGATTAAAAATGGTTTTGCAACATCTTTTTTTAAAAACAAAAAAAATGTCCGCACAAGGCGGACATTTGTAATTCTAATGCGTATCAGTCAGCATATCCTATTCCATCAAAGATATCATCCTGATCTTCGCCGTTAATAGTTCTGGTGTATCCGGTCTCCTCATCCTCCGGAGGATCCATCCTGAATGTACCCCATTCTCCGTTTTCGGCACTGAAGTAAACCTGCTTGTCCTGAGTACATTTTTCGAGATAGATAACGTCACCTGCTTTAAGCTCTACTTCCATATCCGTCTCTCCGGTGACTTCTTCATCATCATTAAATGCAAGTTCGGGATCGATCATTCCGGCCTTGAAATCCTTCTTTAAGGTCAGCCCGTGTCTGCCTCTGAAATCGTAATATGGACTTGTATAGTAATATATCTCCTCATCACCTGTGTTAAATGTGATCTCTGCGGTTACAAAATTGGTTCCGATAACGTCAAATCTCTTGGAGATTTTGGCATCCATAGGATCGTATACTACTTTATCGGTAAAGTAGTAATTCCATTCTTCCTCACCCTGATAGAATTTGAGTTTAGCAAACTCCATACCGGATGCTTGACCGTCAAGTGCGTCTCTTACCTCTCCATCTTCGGTAATCTCATAGATATAGGTGTAGGTATCATCACTGTCCTGGACAGTCTTTACTATGATAATATTCTTTCCATCACACTTTATGAAATATAATTCCGTATCATCTGCACCGATGTTCTCTTTTCTAAACTTTTCCTTGCCGTTTATAAGGATGTAGAACCCGCTAAAGTCTGCATATGAATTCTCTGAAGGAATGCCTGCTACGTTCAAAGTGCTAAAACCGCTCTTCTCGGGATCGATGTCAGCGAGCTCCAGCTCATCCCCAAAGTTCATTGAAAGCATGAAGTAATCTGTCGCTGTACTGTATTTCTTTTTGAACAGGCTAATCATCTGAGGTCCTTCCTCAGTCTCTCCCACAAAGCTCTCATCAAATGATAATGTAACGGCTACATTGTCATTTATCGCAAAATCCAGATCAAAAGGTGTAAAATAGAAAGTAACTCCCTCATATCCTACAGCAAAAACTATCTCATCATTTTTAACTTTTTCATCTATATAAGAGATGATCTTTTCAGCATCTTCGATATCATACTTCTCTGCTATCAGATATGCAAGTGTAGTACCCAGTGAATCACAGTCGTTACAGATATCATGTATTTTAAGGATTTCACCCGACTCTGTATCTATGGATTTACCTGAGATAAATGTATCAGGGCGAACTCCGCCTGTAAACGAACCGTTAGTATCCGAAAAACTGAATACTGTGGAATCAGCTCTTAAGATATTTATTGAGTCTCTTAAGAAATAATATCCGGTTCCGAGACCCTCTCCATCAGCCACATCCTTTTTGAAGCTTTTCGCATTTGAATCCTTGAGATCGCTCTGTCCGAGATTCAGTACATCAAGCTGTAATGCAAGGTTAGGATACTTTTCCTTATCCTCTTCACCTAACATGAGCATATCAACCGATACCTCATACAGTTTATGACTATTGCTCCCCTGGCTCCACTCAGAAGCTCCGTCAGCTAAAATTCCCACTGTCAACAGCTCAGGATCGGGATATATATCCTTCTCTGCTTCAGGTTCTTCTGTTACGGAAGGAGCAGGTTCTTCCGTGATCTCTGGTGTAGGAGCCTCAGTAGGTTCCTCAGTGGGCTCTGCAGTAGGTTCAGCCGTAGGTGTCTCAGTAGGAGTCGTCTCCTCTTTTGTAGGTTCGGGCGTCACGTCCTCACCGCTCTTTGATTCTTCGGGAGTAGGAGTATCTGTAGCTATAAATCCCTTGATATCCAGGTCTCCATCCTTGTTACATGCCATAAGTGCCATACTTCCGATGAGCAGACATGTCATGATAAAAAACTTTAACTTTTTCATTTCATTCTCCTTTCTACGCTCAAGTATGAATAATAGCAGACTTGTTCGTAGATGTAAACTATAATTTTATTAGTTTTTTGTTTTACATATTTCTTTTCTTATTCTTCGAGTCGGGATAACGCCATTCTTATACTTTCAGTTCTGAAGCCCTTTCGGTATGCTGCAGCCATAAGCTTTTGCTTCTCTTCATAAGGCATTTCTTCCGTATCCCCTGCTCTGCTTCCAAGTCGTCTTTTTATGAAACCGATAGCGGCGTTCAGCTCTGAATTCTCAATATCACCCATTTCTTCCAGGATCCTGTCATAAGCCATGTCTATCGTTTCGTCATCTATACCTTTTTCTTCAAGTTTATATCGTATCTCTTTTTCGCTCGACGAATCCATCTTCGTCCTGATATAGGCAGTAGCGGTTCTGAGCTCATCTATATAGTGATAACCTCTCACATATTCTATGGCTCTTTCCGATACTTCCTCTCCGTACAGGGCTGATCTCAGCTTCCGTTTGAGCTCTGCTTCTGTCTTATCCGACTTTATCAGAAGATTCATGACATAGCGCTTCGCTCTCGGAAGAAGTGTCTCTTCCAGGATTTCCGAATACTTCTCTTCGCCGATCTCATCCTCGCTAATTAGGCTATATGCATCTATCTCTTTCGGGAACAGGGCACCTAAAAGCTCACCGTCGATATAAACCGGAATTTTTTTCCCGTTCTTCTCACCCAGTTTTACTTCCATATATATTCCTTTCCGTAAAAAAATGGGTGCACTTCCGCACACCCACCCGTATTTCATTATGCATCTTCATTCTCATCAAATTCGTCTTCATCCACATCAGCACCGGGAAGCGCTTCATCAGACTTGATCACGAATTTGTCCCTGACCTTCTGCTCTATCTCAGAAGCTATCTCAGGATGCTCTGTCAGGAACTGCTTTGTATTGTCCCTGCCCTGTCCGATCTTGTCACCGTTGTATGAGAACCACGAACCGCTCTTCACGATGATATTGTCCTCTACGGCGAGATCGATGATATCTCCGAGCTTCGATATGCCCTTACCATAAATGATATCAAATTCTGCTTCCTTGAAAGGAGGGGCTATCTTATTCTTAACAACCTTCACTCTGGTCCTGTTACCGATGACTTCACCGGCACTCTTGATACTGTCGATACGGCGTACATCAAGTCGTATGGATGAATAAAACTTAAGAGCACGGCCGCCGGTAGTGGTCTCGGGATTACCGAACATAACACCTACCTTCTCACGCAGCTGGTTGATGAATACTACGATACAGTTTGTCTTGCTGACAACACCCGTAAGCTTACGAAGTGCCTGTGACATGAGACGTGCCTGAAGTCCTACATGTGAATCTCCCATCTCTCCTTCTATCTCGGCCTTCGGAACGAGTGCTGCTACAGAGTCCACTATGATGATATCGATAGCTCCTGAACGAACCATGGTCTCAGCTATCTCAAGTGCCTGTTCACCGTTATCCGGCTGTGAAATATAAAGGTTATCGATATCTACACCTATATTCTTCGCATAAACAGGGTCAAGTGCATGTTCCGCATCTATGAATCCTGCTATACCGTTTCTCTTCTGGACTTCTGCGACCATGTGAAGTGCCACAGTGGTCTTACCGCTGGATTCGGGTCCGTAGATCTCTATGATCCTGCCCTTCGGAACTCCTCCGAGTCCCAATGCTATATCCAGGCTCAGGCAGCCGGTGGATACGGTCTCGATATTCATATGAGCGCTTTTATCACCGAGCTTCATAACGGAGCCCTTACCGAAATTCTTCTCAATCTGTGCAAGTGCCGACTCCAATGCCTTCTGTCTGTTATCGTCGGTATTTACTGTCTTGATCTCTTTATCTCTAGCCATTTTGTAATGCCGTAAATACGGCTTCCCCTTTCTTTTATGTTATTCTCGCAAAATAACATACATTTCATACAATTGCATTCTACCAAACCTTTGTTCGATTGTCAAGCATTTTTTCAAAAAGTTTTTTCGTTTTTACTGACCGTTTATAAACGCTTCGAACTCTTCTTTGCTCATCAGTATCGTTCTGGCTTTGGTACCCTCTTCAGGTCCTACAACACCCGCTTCGCACAGCTGGTCCATGATACGTGCGGCACGGTTGAAACCTATCTTGAATACCCTCTGAAGGGCACCTACGGATGATTTCTGTTTTTCTATAATAAACTCTCCGCACTTTTCGAACAGCTGGTCTCTTCCGTCACCGTTTCCTTCTCCCGCACCGCTGTCATCGGATCCTTTAGCATCTTTTCCTGCGGCATTTGCATCGATATGGCTGCTGACCAGCTCGTTGTACTTCATTTCTTTGTACTGTTCTTTGATGAATTTTACTACCTTGTTTACTTCATCATCCGATACATATACGCCCTGCAGACGTACAGGCTTTGCATAACCTCTGGGATAATAGAGCATATCGCCCTTTCCGAGAAGTTTTTCGGCTCCGGCCTGATCAAGTATGGTTCTCGAATCCACTATGGACGATACCGCAAACGCTATTCTTGTAGGAATATTTGCCTTGATGGTACCGGTTATGACGTTTACGCTCGGACGCTGTGTAGCCAGGATCACGTGTATTCCGCAGGCACGTGCCAGCTGGGTCAGACGTGCTATATCCGATTCGATATCCTTTGAATTGGCAGTCATCATGAGGTCGTTCAACTCATCTACAATGATGACTATCTGAGGCAGCTTATCCGGACATTCACCCTCATTGCTCTCCTCCATCCACTGCTCAACCATATGGCTGTTATATGCCGCGAGATCCCTCACTCCCGCATCCGCAAAGAGCTTGTATCTCGTATCCATCTCTGATACTGCCCATGCGAGGGCTCCTGCTGCTTTCTTTACATCTGTAACAACCGGAACTATCAGATGAGGTATCCCGTTATATCCCACCAGCTCGACTCTCTTCGGATCGATCATGATCATCTTGACATCGGTGGGCTTTGCCTTATACAGGATACTCATGATAAGAGCATTGATGCAGACCGACTTACCGGATCCCGTAGCACCCGCTATCAGGGCATGGGGCATATCGCCTATATCCGATACTATGGACTGACCTCCGATATCCTTACCTACCGCAAATGCCAGATTGGTCTTGCTGTTCCTGAACTCGTCGGAATCTATGAGGTCTCCGAACAGTACAGGTGCGCATTCCTTGTTTGGAACTTCTATTCCGACAGCCGACTTACCCGGTATGGGAGCTTCTATTCTGATCTCCGCTGCTGCCAGGGCAAGCTTTATATCGTCACTTAATGAAGTGATCGTCTTTACTTTTACTCCCTGATCCGGCAGGATCTCATATCTTGTAACGGTGGGACCTACGCTCGCATCTGTGACCTTTACGCCTACTCCGAAGCTTTCAAAAGCAGACTGCAGTTTTGCGATGGTATTTTCAAGTTCAGCCTTTTTTGACAAACTGTTCTGCTGGCTCTTTCCTTTTTTAAGAAAACTCAAAGGAGGGAACTTATACTCGGGCATAACAGGTGCCTTCGGTTCTTCGGCAAGCTTTGACATATCCGAAAATACCGCTGCTCCCGAACCTATCTTTGTGACGTTTGCTTCTCTTCCTTCCGTTTCTTTCGGCCCATTCTCGGTATTCGCTGAGGCTGCCTTTATCGATATAACATTTTTGTCCGATCCGGTGTTTTCTTTTTCGCTGTATTCCGGAGCATCGTCATATCCCTTCCCCGGCTCATACTCCCTGCCCGGCTCATCTTTCTTGGCAGCATCGATATTATTCTTGTACTCCGAGCTTTCAGAATAGGATTCCTCATGAGTACTTCCCGCTTCTCTTACAGCACTGATACTTATGATTTCTCCGAGTCCCCCGGCATTATCCTTATAGAAACTTTCGTTATCCCCGTAGGTTTCTTCTCTACCCGAATACGAATCATAGTTTCCTTCGTATCCTTCTACTGTTGAGGGCTCTGAAACGATTTCATTCGTTTCACTGTTTTGAACGTCGTTCTCCAGAAAATCCTCGGGTATTACATTTACTTTTGTATAAAAATCTTCTTCCGGTTCACTGAAAGATACATTTCTTTCTGCATCATTCTTTTCGGATTCGAATTCTTCATAGTGTTCGTCATTAGCCACAGGTCTGGAAATTCCCGTTATCCTGGCACTTCCGCTTCCATCATTCCTGTTTATGCTTCCGGAATGAAGCTTCATGACACCGACAGAAGTCACACGCTTATCAGCTTCAAACGGATTCTCGCGTCTGGCTGTCTCCTTGCCGGTTCTTGACGATTCTGTCGAAGAAGCCTTTACGCCGGTCTCTTCAAAATCCTTGTCATTATATTCTTCTTCACGGACATCGTCGGAATAATTGCCAAGCCTTACATTTCCCACGCCCGGGATATACAGACTGTCTGTTGCCGGCTTTTTCTCCGGTGTTTTGTCCGCATATTTCTCATTTGTTTTTTCGGGTACTTCTTTAGTCTTCCTGCCCGAAGTTTTTACTTTTGCTTCAGCTGCTTCCACATTTGAAGTCTTTTTATCCTGCTGTGCCTCTGATATATTTTCACCCTTCTTTGTAAAGGCTACATCTATCGTACCCATGCGTCTCTGAGGCATGCGGCGTATTCCGTATCTCACATGTCTGGGTTTTACTTCTTCCTCTTCACCGTATTCCTCGTACAGATCCTGCTCATTTCTCTCAATAGCTCTTTTTCTTCTGTATTCTGCAAATCTTCTCTTTATCTTTCTGGCAACCATCATGATAAACGGCTTACCGGTCATAAGGACGAAGAGTATCATCAGAAGAGCTATCAGGATCAGTACGGTAGCTACCGTGCCGAACAGTGAACAGAACAGTTTTACCACCATTCCGCCAAGGAGTCCGCCGTATGTAGCGTCCGCTCCTTCATAGTTGAGGCTCGAGTTTCCGAAGTAATCCCAGAGTCCTATCTCTTCTTTATATCCGCCGACTGCCAGCTGAATCATACCTCCGAGCACTGCGGCGAGTAAAAATCCGTACAATA